>NZ_JBFBAG010000006.1:0-267543 GCF_040682155.1 Amycolatopsis sp. NPDC051371 | reverse complement strand
TTGTTCCCTAGACAAGAACAATCATCCCAGGTCAGAGGGCATCTGCGCGTCTACGACACCGCCTCACCCACCACATTCACCGGTGGATCCAGGTCCGAAGACCTGAATGACTCATTCAAGACACCAGCGGAGCCGGCGCCGCGACCTTGTCGGACCCCGGCGCCGGCGGTCCCGGCCGACTCGTTCACGACCTACGGACGGCCGCTTCCGTTCACGCCTCGTCGGCCCCGAGTGCCATCCGCACCAGGTCGTCGACGTCCATTTCGCCGAGACCGTCGTCCTCGGAATCGGCGGAAACCGGTGCCGGACCGCCGTCCCGCAGCTTCAGCAGCGCGTCGAGCAACCCCGCTTCGCGGAACCGGGCGACCGGAATGGACGCCAGCGCCGCGCGAATCTCAGGCTCCTCCGCGTCTTCCGCCGCCGCGAAGGATTCGGGGAACAGTTCCTCGCCCACGTAGCCGGCCAACGCCGCTGGGGTCGGGTAGTCGAAGATCAGCGTCGCCGGCAGGCGGATCCCGCTCGCCGCGCTGAGCCGGTTGCGCAGCTCCACCGCGGTCAGCGAGTCGAACCCCAGCTCCTTGAACACCCTCCCCGGGTCGACGGCCTCCGCGGCGCCGTAGCCCAGCACCGCTCCCACCTGCGCGCACACCAGCTCCAGCAGCGCCTGCCGCCGGTCCTCGCCGGACGTCCCCGCGAGCCGCTGCCGCAGGTCGGGGCCCGCCTGCGGGGAACCGGCGGCCGTGCGGCGCCGGGCGGCGGTCCGGACCACTCCGCGCAGCTGCTCCGGGACGTCCGTCGCCCCCAGTACGCGCGAGTCGACCAGCATCGGCACGAACACCGCGTCAGGCGCGCCCAGCGCCGCGTCGAACAGCGCGAGGCCCTGGTCCGCGGGCAGCGGCGGCAGCCCGGACCGCGCCATCCGGCGCACGTCGGCCTCGGACAGGCTCGCCGTCATGCCGCCGGTCGGCAGCCACGGACCCCAGGCCAGCGCCAGCGCGGGCAACCCCGCCGAACGCCGCTGCCGGGCCAGCCCGTCCAGGAAAGCGTTTGCGGCGGCGTAGCTGCCCTGCCCGGGCGCCCCGAGCACGCCTGCCGCTGACGAAAACAGGACGAACGCGGACAGATCGACGTCTCGCGTCAGCTCGTCCAGGTTGGTCGCGGCGGAAGCCTTGGGCCGCAGCACGGTGTCCAGCCGGTCGGGGGTGAGCGCGTCGACGAGCCCGTCGTCGAGCACCCCGGCCGCGTGCACCACCGCGGTCAGCGGGTGCCGCTCCGGCACGTCCGCCAGCAGCTTCGCGAGCGCGTCCCGGTCCGCCGCGTCACACGCGACGACGGTCGTCTCGGCCCCGAGCGAGGACAGCTCGGCCCGCAGCTCTTCGACGCCCTCGGCCGCCGGACCGCGCCGGCTCGCCAGCAGCAGGTGCCCGGCGCCGGAGCCCGCGAGGTGCCGGGCCAGCAGGCGCCCGAGCCCGCCGGTGCCGCCGGTGATCAGCACGGTGCCTTCGGGGTCGAGCGGCGCGGGCACGGTCAGCACGACCTTGCCGACGTGCTTCGCCTGGCTCACGTGCCGGAACGCCGCGGGCGCGCGCCGGACGTCCCAAGCGGTGACGGGGATCGGGGTCAGCACCCCGGCCTCGAACCACGCCAGCAGCCGGTCGAACAGCTCGCGGATCCGGTCGTACCCGGCCTCGACCAGGTCGAACGCCTGGTACCGGACACCCGGGTGGCCGGCCGCGACGCGCTCGGGGTCGCGCACATCGGTCTTGCCCATCTCCAGGAACCGGCCGCCGCGCGGCAGCAGGCGCAGGGAGGCGTCCACGAAGTCCCCGGCGAGCGAGTCGAGCACGACGTCGACGCCGCGCCCGCCGGTGGCCGCGAGGAACTCGCCTTCGAAGTCGAGCGTCCGCGACGACGCGATGTGGTCGTCCGCCAGGCCCGAAGCCCGCAGCGTGTCCCACTTCCCGGCGCTCGCGGTGCCGTAGACCTCGGCGCCGAGCTGCCGCGCGAGCTGGACCGCGGCCATGCCGACACCACCCGCCGCCGCGTGCACCAGGACGGTCTCGCCGGGCCGCAGGTCACCGAGGTCGGTCAGGGCGTAGAGCGCGGTCAGGAACACCACCGGCACCGAAGCGCCCTGCGCGAACGACATCCCGGCGGGCAGCCGGCAGAGCATCCGCTCGTCGACCTCCGCCACCGGCCCGAACGCGCCGCCGAACATGCCCATCACGCGGTCGCCCGGCACGAACCGGGTGACGCCGTCGCCGACGGCTGTGACGACTCCGGCGCCTTCCAGCCCCGGCGAGGTGGCCGGGCCCGGGTACATGCCGAGCGTGTTGAACACGTCCCGGAAGTTGACGCCGGCGGCGCGCACGGAGATCCGCACCGCGCCCGGCGCGACCGGTTCGGCGAACTCGGGGCAGGGCACGACGGTCAGCCCGTCGAGAGTGCCGCGATCGGCGATGTCGACCCGCCAGTCGCCAAGAGGGACGGTGAGCGCGTCGCTTTCCTTCGCCAGCCGCGCCACCCGGACCGTGCCGGCGCGGACCGCGACCTGGTTCTCCCCCGTCGCCAGGGCGGCGGCGGGCTCGGCCGAGCCGTCGGAGTCGACCAGCGCGAAGCGGCCGGGGTGCTCCGACTGCGCCGAGCGCACCAGGCCCCAGACCGCGGCGAGAGCGGGATCGGCCGGTCCGTCGCCGTCTTCGGTGACGACCGCGCCGGAAGTCAGCAGCGCGAGCCTCGCCGCGGCGAACCGGTCGTCGGCGAGCCAAGCCTGGACGAGCGCGAGCGCGTCGTGCGTCGCCTCCCGCACCGGCCGGGCCGCGAAGGGGATCACGACGACGTCCGGGACATCGGTGATTTCGGCGAGCGAGTCGACGACCGTCCATGACGGATCAGCGGGGTCACCGTCGTGGACGGGCCAGGTGAGCCGGTACAGCGCGTCCGGCCGGGCCGCGAGCTGGTCGGGCGAGAACTCCCGCAGGGCCAGGGAATCCACGGTCGCGACGGCCCGGCCGGCGGAGTCGGCGATCGCGATCGCGAGGGACTCGGCGCCGGTCTTGGTGAGCCGCACCCGCAGGGCGCGTGCCCCTTCGGCGTGCAGCGACACCCCGCGCCAGGAGAACGGCAGCCGCCCGTTCGGGGCGGGGGCGAACGGCAGGAACGCCGCCGCGTGCAGGACCGCGTCGAGCAGCGCCGGGTGCAGCCCGAACGCACCTTCGGCATCCTCGGGCAGCTCGACCTCGGCGTAGACGTCCTCGCCGTGCCGCCAGGCCCGCCGCAGGCCCTGGAAAACGGGCCCATAGCCGAATCCACTGTCCGCGAGCCGGTCGTAGAGCCCGTCCGTTTCGAGGGTTTCCGCGCCCCGGGGCGGCCACTCGGTGAGGTCCTCGCCGCGCGCGGGCAGCCCCGGCGTCAGCACGCCACTCGCGTGCAGCGTCCACGCGCTGTCGGGCGCCGCGTCCTCGGGGCGTGAATGGATGGTCAGCGTGCACGCCCCGGACTCGTCCGGTGGGCCGGTCAGGACCTGGAGCCGGACACCGCCGGTCGCGGGCAGCACCAGCGGTGCCCCCAGCGTCAGCTCCTCGACCTGTGTGCGGCCGGCGCGGTCGCCCGCGTCGACGGCGAGTTCGACGAACGCCGTCCCGGGGAACAGCACCGAACCGCCGATGCCGTGGTCGGCGAGCCAGGGGTGTGTCCGCAGCGAGATCCGTCCCGTGCTCAGGACCCCGGCGGACCCGGCCAGTTCGGCGGTGGCGCCGAGGAACGGGTGGGGGCTGGCCGCGAGACCCGCGGTAGCGACGTCGCCGGTGCGTCCCGCCGTGGGCCAGAACCGGCGGCGCTGGAAGGCGTAGGTCGGCAGTGCGGCCCGGTCACCCGCCGGGAACAGGGTCGCCCAGTCCGGAGAAAAGCCGTGAACGTGGGCTTCCGCCACGGCGGCCAGCAGGGTTTCGACGTCCGGTCGCTTCCGTCGCTGGGTCGCGGTCACGAAGACGGCGTCCTCGACGCAGTCGGAGACCATCGCCGAGAGCACCGCGTCCGGCCCCAGCTCCACGAACCGGGTGACCCCCTGGGCCGCCAGCCCGCCGACGCCGTCGGCGAAGCGGACCGCGTCGCGCACGTGCCGGACCCAGTGCTCGGGCGAGCGCAACTCTGTGACGAGCCGGCCGGTGAGGTTCGAGACCAGTCCGATCTTCGGGTCCTGATAGGACAGTTCGGCCGCGACCTCGCGGAACCGCGCGAGCATCGGGTCCATCAGCGGGGAGTGGAACGCGTGGCTGGTGCGCAGCCGCTTGGTCTCCCGGCCCAGCTGGGTGAAGTGCGCGGCGATGCCGAGGACGTCGTCCTCCACCCCGGACACGACGACCGACGCGGGCCCGTTGACGGCGGCGATCCCCGCCGACGCCGTGAGCAGCGGCCGGACCTCGTCCTCGGTCGCCCGCACGGCCACCATCGCGCCGGTCGCGGGCAGCTCCTGCATGAGCCGGCCGCGCGCGGCGACCAGTGTGCAGGCGTCGTCGAGGCTCAGGACTCCGGCCACGTGGGCGGCCGCGAGTTCGCCGATCGAGTGGCCCATGACGAAGTCCGGGGTCAGCCCCCACGACTCCAGCAGGCGGAACAGCGCCACCTCGACCGCGAACAGCGCGGGCTGCGCGAAGCGCGTCTGGTCGAGCCGATCGCCACCCTCGGCGATCACCTCGCGCAGCGGGAGGTCGAACCGCGCGCAGGCCGCGTCGAAGGCGTCGGCGAACACCGGGAATTCCTCGCGCAGCGCGAGTCCCATGCCCGCGCGCTGGGCGCCCTGGCCGGTGAAGAGGAACGCCGAACGGCCCTCGTCGGACACGCGGCCGCGGACGAGCCCGGGCCCTTCGCCGCCCTCGGCGAGCAGCCGCAGGTTCGCCGACGCGGTGTCGCGGTCGGGCGCCAGGACGACGGCACGGTGGTCGAACGCGGTCCGGGCGGCCAGCGCGGAGCCGATGTCGTGCGCCGCCACCGGAAGCAACGCGGCGGCCTGCGCGGCCAGCGCCGCCTCGGTGTGGCCGGACAGCGGCCACAGTGATATCGATATGTCCACAGTGGACTCGACCGGAGTAGGCGCCGGAGCCTGCTCCAGCACGGCGTGTGCGTTGGTGCCGCTGAACCCGAACGCGGACACGGCAGCCCGGCGCGGCCGTCCGCCCGCGGGCCAGATGACCGGCTCGGTCAGCAGCCGGACGTTCCCGGCCGTCCAGTCGACGCGCTCCGACGGGACGTCGGCGTGCAGCGTGCGCGGCAGCACCTCGTGGTTCAGGGAAAGGACCATCTTGAGCACGCCGGCGACCCCGGCGGCGGCCTGGGTGTGCCCGAGGTTGGACTTGATCGCGCCGAGCCACAAGGGACGCTCGCGGTCCTGCCCGTAGGTGGCGAGCAGCGCCTGGGCCTCGATCGGGTCGCCGAGCTGCGTGCCGGTGCCGTGCGCCTCGACGGCGTCCACATCGGATGGCGTGAGCCCCGCGTCGGCGAGCGCGGCGAGGATGACGCGTTGCTGGGAAGGGCCGTTCGGGGCGGTGAGCCCGTTGCTCGAGCCGTCCTGGTTCACGGCCGAGCCGCGCAGCACCGCCAGCACGCGACGGCCGTTGCGCTGGGCGTCCGAAAGCCGTTCCAGCAGCAGGATCCCGGCCCCCTCCGACCAGCCGGTGCCGTCGGCGGCGTCGCCGAAGGCCTTGCAACGGCCGTCTTCGGCCAGCCCGCGCTGCCGGCTGAACTCCACGAACCCGGCGGGCGTGGACATCACGGTGACGCCGCCGGCCAGCGCCAGCGAGCACTCGCCGGAGCGCAGCGACTGCGCCGCGAGGTGCAGGGCGACCAGCGAGGACGAGCACGCCGTGTCGACGGTGACGGCCGGGCCTTCGAGCCCGAAGGTGTAGGAGACGCGGCCGGACAGCACGCTCGCGGCGTTGCCGGTGCCGAGGTGACCGGCGACGTCGTCCGCCGAATCCCGCAGCAGCGACGAGTAGTCCTGGCCGTTGGTCCCGGCGAAGACGCCGGTGCGGCTGCCACGCAACGCCGACGGGTCGATCCCCGCGCGTTCGAAAGCTTCCCAGGCGGTCTCGAGCAACAGCCGCTGTTGCGGGTCCATCGCGACGGCCTCGCGCGGCGACACCTCGAAGAACTCCGGGTCGAACCCGGCCGCGTCGTCGAGGAAGCCGCCTTCCCGCGTGTAGCAGGTGCCGGGGTGGTCGGGGTCCGGGTGGTAGAGCGTGTCGAGGTCCCAGCCGCGGTCGCCGGGGAACGGCGAGATGACGTCGCGGCCGGCTTCGAGGAGCTCCCACAGCTGCTCGGGCGTGCTGACGCCGCCGGGGAACCGGCAGCTCATCGCCACGATCGCGATCGGCTCGTCGCTCGCCCGGGTGGTCGGCTCGGTGGGCTTGAGGTCGGACGCGCCGAGCAGGTGCTCGGCGAGCGCGCGCGGCGTCGGGTGGTCGAAGACGAGGGTCGAGGGCAGGGTCAGGCCGGTCTCGCGGCCGAGGGCGTTGCGCAGTTCGACGGCGGTCAGCGAGTCGAAGCCGAGGTCGGCGAACGGCCGGTCCGCGCGCACGGACGCCGTCGAGGAGTGGCCGAGCACCGCGGCCACCTGCGCCCGGACCAGGTCGAGCGCGGCGGCCGAGCCGGACAGGCTGGGTGCAGGTCGCGCGTCTTCCCCGGCGATCCCGCTGAGCAGCGGTTTGGTGGTGTCGAGATCGTCGGAAGCGAAGTCGATGGGCACGACCAGCGCGTCGGGACCGGCTAGGGCGCGGTCGAACAGGGCGAGCGCGTCTCGGGCAGGCAGCGGCCGCACGCCGCCCTGGCGCATGCGGGCGACGTCCGCGTCGGTGAGCTGCCCGGTCATCCCGCCATCGGGTACCCACGGACCCCAGGCCAGGGACACCGCGGGCAGTCCCAGCTCACGCCGGTGCGCGGCGAGCCCGTCGAGGAACGTGTTGGCCGCCGCGTAGTTGCCCTGCCCAGCACCACCGAGAACCCCGGCGGCGGACGAGAAGAGGACGAACGCGGACAGGCCTTCGGTGAGTTCGTGCAGGTGCCAGGCCGCATCGAGCTTGGGCCGCAGCACGGCCTCGAGACGCTCGGAGGTCAGCGAGGAGACGACGCCGTCGTCGAGCACGCCCGCCGCGTGCACCACCGCGTCGAGCGGGCCGACCTCGCCGAGCAGCCCGGCGAGGGCTTGCCGGTCGGTGACGTCACACGCGGCGAGGACGACGTCGGCGCCTTCCGCCGCCAGTTCGGCCTCGAGTTCCCGCGCGCCCGGCGCATCCGGTCCACGCCGGCTCACGAGGACGAGCCGGCGCACGTTGTGCGTGCGGACCAGGTGCCGGGCGACGTGGCCCCCCAGCGAACCGGCCCCACCGGTGATGAGCACGGTCCCTTCGAGACGGACACCGGGTCCGTCCGAAGTGGACTCGACGAGCCGGGGCACGGTCACTTCGCCGCCGGCGTAGGTGGCTTCCGGCTCCTCCGTGACGAACGCGGCAGGCAGTTCGGCGGCGTCCGCCAGGACGAAGCGGCCGGGGTGTTCGGCCTGTGCGGAGCGGACCAGCCCCCGCACCGCGGCCCCGGCGAGCCCCCGGGTGACGAAGACCAGCTTGGACTTCGCGTAGCGGTCGTCGGACAGCCAGGTCCGCAGCACTTCCAGGACTTCTCGCACCTGGCAGTGGGCGGATTCGACGACGTCGCCTCCGGCCTCGCACCGGAAGTAGACCACCGGTGGGGTTTCGGAGCCCAGCTCGTGCCAGTCGGCGGCCGGGCTGGTGGCCGCCGCCGGGACCTGCTCGACGCGGTACAGCGCACCGGCCGGCTTGACGGCCCGCTGCCCGTCGAGCCAATAGCGCTCCCGCTGGAAGGCGTAGGTCGGCAGGTCGACGACCTGTGCGCCACGACCGGCGAACACCGCGGCCCAGTCCGGGCTGAACCCGGCGATGTGCAACCGTCCGACGGCTTCGGTGAAGGTGCGCACCTCGTCGCGGTCCCGGCGCAGGACCGGGACCACCAGCGCGTCCGGCACGCAGTCCCCGGCCATCGCGGCGGCCGCGCCGCCGGGCCCGGGCGTGACGAACCGGGTCACCCGGTGCTCGGCGAGCCAGCGCATCCCGTCGTGGAACCGGACGGTGGCGCGGACGTGCCCCACCCAGTACTCCGCGGAGGTGACGTCGGCGGGCTCGCCGGTCACGTTCGACACCACGGGAATCTTCGGTGCCGCGTAGGAAACGGTCTTCGCGACCGCGCGGAACGCGTCCAGGATCGAGTCCATGTGCGGCGAGTGGAACGCGTGGCTGACCCGCAGCCGCTTCGACCCGGCGAACCGCGCGGCGATCTCCTCGACGGCGTCGACGTCACCGGAGACGACCACGGCCTCGGGCCCGTTGACGGCCGCGATGGCGACACCCTCGCGGAGCAACGGCCGGACCTCGTCCTCGGTGGCGCGCAGGGTGGCCATCGCCCCTTCGGCCGTCACGGACTGCATGAGGCGAGCACGAGCGGCGACCAGGCGGCACGCGTCGTCCAGCGAGAACACCCCGGCGACGTGCGCGGCGGCCAGCTCGCCGATCGAGTGGCCCATGACGAAGTCCGGGGTCAGTCCCCACGACTCCAGCAGGCGGAAGAGCGCGACCTCCACGGCGAACAGGGCGGGCTGGGTCATCTCGGTGCGGTCCAGGTCGCCGCCCTCGAAGATCAGTTCGCGCAGTCCGGCGAAGCCCACGCAGACCTCGTCGAAGGCCTGCGCGAAAACGGGGAACGCGGCGTGGAGACCGCGTCCCATGCCCGGCTGCTGTGCGCCCTGGCCCGCGAACACGTAGGCCGTCTTGCCCGAGGTGGTTTCGCCGACGGACGCCAGCTCGACCAGCCCTGCACGCAACTCTTCGGCGGTCTCCGCCAGCACGACGGCCCGGTGCTCGAACGCCGCCCGTGTCGTGGCCAGCGAATACGCGACGTCGACCGGCCGGAGTCCGTCCACTTGCGACAGTAACCGGGCGGCTTGCTCTCGCAGCGCCTCCGGACTCTTCGCCGACAGTACCGCGGGCACCAACCCAGCCGAACCCCCGGGCTCAGCGGGTTCGGGTGAGGGTGCCTGCTCGATGATCGTGTGCGCGTTGGTGCCGCTTACTCCGAAGGACGAGACCCCGGCGCGACGCGGGCGCTCGCCCACCGGCCACGCGACGGCCTCCTGCAGCAGCGCGACCTCACCGACCGCCCAGTCCACTTTGGACGACGGAACTTCAGCGTGCAGGGTCCGCGGCAGCAGCTCGTTGCGCAGCGCCATCACCATCTTGATCACGCCGCCGACGCCGGCCGCGGCCTGCGTGTGACCGAAGTTCGACTTCGCGGAGCCCAGCCACAGCGGCGCCCCACCCGCACGTTCACGGCCGTACGTCGCCAGCAGCGCCTGCGCCTCGATCGGGTCGCCCAGCGTGGTCCCGGTGCCGTGCCCCTCGACGACGTCGACGTCCGCGGCGGACAGCCCGGCGTCGGCGAGCGCGGCGCGGATGACCCGCTGCTGCGAAGGGCCGTTCGGCGCGGTGAGGCCACTGCTCGCGCCGTCGGAGTTGACGGCGGAGCCGCGCACCACTGCGAGCACGGGGTGGCCGTTGCGCTGCGCGTCGGAAAGCCGTTCCAGGAGCAGGAAACCGGCGCCCTCGCCCCAGCCCGTGCCATCGGCGGCGTCGGCGTACGACCGGCACCGGCCGTCCGGCGAGAGACCGCGCTGCCGGCTGAACCCGATGAACGTCACCGGCGTCGACATCACCGCGACGCCGCCCGCCAGCGCCAGTGAGCAGTCGCCGCGCCGCAGCGCCTGCGCGGCCCAGTGCAGTGCCACCAAAGAAGACGAGCACGCGGTGTCGACGGTGACCGCCGGGCCTTCGAGCCCGAACGTGTAGGCCACCCGGCCGGACGCGATGCTGGCGGCACTTCCGTTGCCCACATAACCTTCGAGGCTCGCGGGCAGGTCGGTCAGGCGCGTGGCGTAGTCGTTGTACATCACCCCGGCGAACACGCCGGTGCTGCTGCCGCGCAGGGACGCCGGGTCGATCCCGCCGCGTTCGAACGCCTCCCAGGCCGTCTCGAGCAGCAACCGTTGCTGCGGGTCGATCGTCTGCGCCTCGCGCGGGGAGATGCCGAAGAACTCCGGGTCGAACTCGTCCGCGTCGTGCAGGAAGCCGCCCTGGCGGGTGTAGCACTTCCCGGCCCGCTCCGGGTCGGGGTCGTACAGCGCGTCGAGGTCCCAGCCGCGGTTGACGGGGAACCCCGAGATCGCGTCGCGGCCCGAGGCCACGACGTCCCAGAGGTCCTCCGGCGAACGGACGCCGCCGGGGAAGCGGCAGCTCATCGCCACGATCGCGATCGGCTCGTGCTCCCGGTCCTCCGCGTCGCGCAGCCGCTCGCGCGTCCGGTACAGGTCCGCGGTGACCTTCTTGAGGTACCCGCGCAGCTTGTCGTCGTCGCTCATGCCTTTTCCCCATCGGTGGACCGCACGGCACGTTCGAGCACGTCCGCCGCCCGTTTCGCGCCTCCGGACGCCTTGATGGCCGCCCGCATCCGCGCGACCTCGGCCGCCACCGCCGCGTCGGCGGCGACGGCCAGAACGGCGTCGCGCACGTCGTCCCCGGTCACGTCGTCGAGCAGCGCGCGGCCCAGCCCCAGCCGCTCGACCTGCTGCGCGGTCACCCGAGCCTCCGGCCGCTGCGGCACGGCGACCACGGGGACGCCGTGGCCGAACGCGTCCATCAGGGAGCCCGTCCCTGCCTGGCAGACGACGACGTCGGTGTGCGGCAGGACCTCCCGGTGGTCGAGCCAGGAGTGCAGCTCGACGTTGTCGGGCATGGCCGCCGCGACGTCGTCGCCGACGTGCCCGGCGGTGGTCATCACGACCCGCCAGCCGGTGCCCGCGAACGCCCGCCCGCAGGCGGTGAAGAACCCGGGGTTGCTGTTCGACGACGTGCCCAGCGACACCAGCACAACGGGAACGTCCCCGCCGGGCGCGGCCCAGCCTTCGGCGGCTGCCCCGTCGTCGCCGGTCGGGCCGACGAACACGAACTCGTCGCCGAAGCACTCCGGGCGGGGCTGGAAAGCACGGGGCACGAACACCAGGTTCGCCACGACTTCCCCACCCCCGGGCGGGAAATCCGATGGGGTATCGAGGCCGAACTTCCCCAGCAACGCCGTGACGCGCTCTCCGCACGCCGCCAGGGCGGGGTGCGCGGGGTCGAGCGGCGGCCCCTCCAGCTGGCTCTCGCTGCCGTTGAGAGGAACCTCGTCGTTGCCGCCGAACCCGGCGAAGAGGCGGACGACGCCACAGCCGGCGCGCCGCGCGACCAGGCCGCCGACGTCGGTGCTCAGCACGTCCTGGACCACGAGGTCGACCGGGCGGTCCGCGAACTCCGGCCACGCGGTGGCGAGCGGGGCGTAGGCCTCGTCGAGGTAGTGCGCGAGGACCTCGGCGAGGTCCTCGGCGGTGTGCACGTCCGGCATCGACTCCGGGAAGGCGGACGGGTAGGTCAGCACTCTCGCGCCGGTCTCCGCGACCACGCCGGCGAACCGCTCGGCGACCACGTACGACACGTCGTGCCCGCGCGAAAGCAGCTCGCGCACGACCGGCAACGTCGGCCGGATGTGACCGAAGCCCGGGAAACTGAAGAAGGCGACATGCCCGCCGGAGACGTCCACGCCGGTCACCCTAGGTCGGCCGGGAGCACCCACCGGGCCCTGCACAGGAAATCCGATGATTCGCCTAGTGTCACCGCGGCGCCCCGGAAAAGACCAGCATTCCTCCTAGTTTCTCCTCGCTACAAATAGGACATCCCGTCCGCCGGCCACGCGAGGTGAAATCCATGGAGCGTCACACAGGAACCGGCTTGCTCCGCAAACCGGACGTGACGTTGCCACACCGGCTCGCCAAGTCCGCGGCCGCCACCGACGGCGTCGCGACGCCGAACGCCGTCGTCGAGAAGTGGATCGAGGATCGCAACCTCGCCCACCGCCACGAAGTCCGCCGGATCGAGTTCGGCGAGCTCCGGCGGTGGGGTTTCGACCCCGGCTCCGGCAACCTGTGCCACGAAAGCGGCCGCTTCTTCGGCGTCGAAGGGCTGGCGGTCGACACCGACCACGGACCGGTCACGCACTGGTCGCAGCCGATCATCAACCAGCCCGAGATCGGCATCCTGGGCATCCTCGTCAAGGAGATCGACGGTGTCCTGCACTGCCTGATGCAGGCGAAGTCCGAGCCGGGCAACGTCAACGGCGTCCAGGTCTCGCCGACGGTCCAGGCGACCAAGAGCAACTACACCCGCGTGCACGGCGGCCGGCCGGTCCCCTACCTGGACCACTTCCGCGACCCGGACCCGGAAACCGTGCTCGCCGACGTCCTGCAGTCCGAGCAGGGTTCCTGGTTCTACCGCAAGCGCAACCGGAACATGATCGTCGAGGCCGCGGAGTTCCCCGACGAGGGCGACCTGCCCGACGACTTCCGCTGGCTCACCCTCGGCCAGCTGCACGAGCTGCTCAAGCAGGACAACCTGGTCAACATGGACGCCCGCACGGTGCTGTCCTGCATGCCGGCCGGGCTCGAGGGCCACGAGGCCGACGCCGTCAGCGACCTCGCCGCGGCGGTGGCGCGCTCGTCGGCCCAGCCCACCGGCAGCCTGCACACGCGCACCGAGGTGCTCAGCTGGATCACCTCGCGCCAGGCCCAGCACGTCGTGCGCACCAGCCCGCTCCCGCTGCGCGAGGTCGCGAACTGGGTCCGCACCCCGGCCGAGATCTCGCACGAGCTCGGCCTGTTCTTCAGCATCATCGCTGTCGACATCACCACGAACGGACGCGAAGTCGCGCAATGGACCCAGCCGCTGGTCCGGCCGCACGGCGCGGGCGTGGTGGCCCTGCTGGTGAAACGCGTCGACGGGGTGCTGCACGCCCTGCTCAACGCGCGGGTCGAGCCCGGCTACCTCGACGTGGTGGAGCTCGCCCCGACCGTGCAGTGCACCCCGGACAACTACGTGCTTACCCCGGCGGCGGATCGGCCACCGTTCCTCGACATGGTGCTGGGCAGACGCGACGACCAGGTGCTCTTCTCCGCCCAGCTGTCCGAAGAAGGCGGCCGGTTCCACCACGCGTACAGCGACTACCAGATCATCGAGGTACCGGCGGACTTCCCGGACGCCGGGCTGGCCGACTTCCGGTGGCTCACCCTCAACCAGCTCAACGAGCTGCTGCGGCACAGCCACTACGTCAACGTGCAGGCCCGCAGCCTGATCGCGTGCCTGCGGGGACTGCGATGAGCCGGGCCCTGCGGCTCGGCGCGCTCGGCTGCTCGTCGATCGCCGCGCGCCGCACCCTGCCCGCCGCGGCCGCCGTGCCCGAACTGGCGCTGACCGCCGTCGCGGCCCGCTCGCCGGAGAAGGCCGCAGAGTTCGCCGGGCGCTTCCACACCGCCGCGATGACCTACGACGAACTCCTGGACAGCAGCGACGTCGACGCGGTGTACGTCTCCCTGCCGACCAGCCTGCACCACGAGTGGGCCCGGAAAGCGTTGCTGGCCGGGAAGCACGTGCTGTGCGAGAAGCCGCTCACGCTCAACCTCGAACAGGCCGAGGACCTGGCCGAGCTGGCCACGAAGCAGAACCTGGTGCTGCGCGAGAACTTCACGTTCATCCACCACCCCCAGCACACGCGGGTGCGCGACCTGCTCGACGCCGGCCGCCTCGGCGACCTCCGGACGTTCACCGCGTCGTTCGGCATCCCGCCGCTGCCCGCCGACGACATCCGCTACCAGCCGTCGCTCGGCGGCGGGGCGCTGCTCGACGTCGGCGTCTACCCGCTGCGCGCGGCGCTTTTCCTGCTGGGTCCCAACCTCCGGGTCACCGGCGCCACCCTGCGGTTCGACGAAGGCGGCGTGGACGTCGCCGGGCACGCGCTGCTCACCTCGGCGAGCGGCGTCACCGCGTCCCTCGACTTCGGTTTCCAGCACAGCTACCGCTCGCGGTACGAGCTCTGGGGCAGCGCCGCCGCGCTGTCGCTGGACCGCGCGTTCACACCGCCGCCGGGGCGGCAACCCGTGCTGCGCATCGAAGAACAGGACCACGTCGAAGAGCTCTGGCTGCCCCCGGCGCACCAGTTCGAGCTGTCGCTGCGCTCGTTCGCCGTCGCCGCGCTGGCCGGGCGCGACGAATCCGAAGCGGCTTGGCTCGCTTCTTCCGTGGACACCGCACGGCTCGCCGACGAAGTGTTCGCGAGCGCCGCCGGGGTGTCCGACGACCGGACGGTGACCCGCTGATGGAGATCATCGGAAACGGCTTCATCGCGCACCACACCCGGCAGTACTTCGGCGACCGGTACCCGGACGTCACCCTCATCGCGGCGGGCGTGTCGACGGTGCTCGTCAACGACGTGTCCGCGTTCCAGCGCGAGTCCACGCTGGTCTACGACGTGATCGACCGCTGCCGGACCGCCGGCCGCACGGTGATCTTCCTGTCGACCGCCTCGACCGGCATGTACGGCGCGGACCAGTCGGTCGGCAGCGAGGGCGGCGCGGTCTTCCCGCTCACGCCCTACGGCCGGCACAAGCTGTGCCTCGAACACGTCTGCGCGCTCTCCGGCGCGCCGTGGCTCGTCCTGCGGCTGTCCCACATCGTCGGGCCGGGCCAGTCGTCGCACCAATTGCTGCCGTCCCTGACGCGCCAGCTGCTTTCGGGCGAGGTCACGCTGCACTCCGGGGTCTCGCGCGACCTGCTCGACGTCGGCGACATGATGCGGATGATCGACTCGCTGCTCGGCCAGGGCATCCGCGACGAGGTCGTCAACGTGGCGTCCGGGCGGTCGGAGGCGATCGAGGACATCGTCGACGGGCTGGAGGAGCGCCTCGGCACGCGCGCCGAGCGCAAGCTGGTCGACATGCCGGCCAAACGCGGCGACGTGCGGATCGAGAAGCTGCGCGGGCTGGTCACGGGCTTCGACGACTTCGGCATCGGCCCCGGCTACCTGAAGTTGTTGCTGGACCGCAACATCGACGAGCTGGCCGAGAGCGCCCGCCGTCAGCTCAAGGCCGCGGTCAGCGCCTGAGCGTCCGTCCCTTGTGGACCTTTCTTCGGTTGTGCGGCACGACGTCCGGCGCACCGTACTGGGGGCTGGGCGCACCGGACGTCGTACCTCGCAGGCGGGAGGGGGGAGTGCTCCCGCCAGGTCTTCGGCCGCTTACGGCGGCGGGGCGGGCCGGGAGTCCGGTTCGATATCACGCGCCCGCGCGAAGTCGCCGGCGCACTCGGGCTCGGTCATCGGTTTCCCCCTCCCCGCGGACGCGCCGTCCGCGCGGCGCTCCCGTGATCAGCTAACCGGGCCCGGTCGTGGTACGGCTAGCGGAAAAGGTCGCTGCCGCAGACAACCTAAGTTGATCGCCTCGGAGCAGTAGTCCCCCAATGGAGTAGGAAGCATCTCCGGAATTGCGTTCTTCGTGTTCCGGATGGACATTCCCCGCGCCGAACAATCGCGTTGCTCCGAATGCCGCACCCTGTACGCGAGGGCAGGCTCGGCGGCCGCTCGTACCACACCTGACCTGGTGGTATTGACCACGTCCGCGTCGCGTACCTAGCGTTCGGCGACCCCATCCCGCGGACACGTGCCGCCGCCACGCACGTCACCGCCCTCCCCGAGGAGGCGCCATGTTGTCCAGGCGTACCTTCGTCACCGCCGGCCTCGCGGCCGCGGTGACCAGCGCGCCGTTGTGGTCCGCCGTCACCGCGCCGAAAGCGCGGGCCGCGGCGGCACTGCCGTTGACGCTGAAGAACAATTCCGGCAACGGAACCGTTTACTCCTACATCAGCGGAGCGGACACTTCGGGCTGGCCCGGCTTCGTGACGGCCGACGGCCAGTTCCACCGCCTGCCCAACCCGTCCTCGCCGGTGACGCCGATCCCGGACTACGCCATCCCGCTGGGTGGCTCGGGGTCCCAGGTCACGGTGACGCTGCACGACTACATCATCGGCGGCCGGGTCTGGTTTGCGGCGGACAAGAAGATCCAGTTCTTCGTCAACCCGGGTCCCGGCCTCGTGCAGCCGGGCTTCACCAGCTCCGACCCGAACTGGCAGACGAACTGGACGTTCTGCGAGTTCACCTACAACAGCGCGAACCTCTACGCGAACATCAGCTACGTCGACATGGTGGCGCTGCCGGTGTCGATGGCGACGACGGGAGCGGCCGGCGCGCAGTCGGTCAGCCCGCTGCCGGACGGCGCGCTCGGGGCGATCGCGGACGGGCTGCGCGCCCAGCACAACACCGACGGGGCGCCGTGGGACCGGCTGGTCGTCACCGACAGTTCCGGCAAGGTGGTGCGGGTGCTCGCGCCCGGCCACTCCCCGACCGACTTCGGGGGCTACTGGACCGGCTACCTGAACGCCGTCTGGGACCACTACCGCTCGACGCCGCTGACGATCAACGGCCAGGGCAGCATCGGCGCCTACACGGGCACGGTCAGCGGCGACACGCTGGTGTTCGCCGGCCTGAACACCAACGGCGTGCCGTTCACCAAGCCGAGCGCGATCGACATCTTCGGCTGCGCGAGCGGGCCGCTGTACAACTCCGGCGGGGACGCGCGCGGCGCGATCGCGGCCCGCCTCGCCGCCGCGCTCAACCGCAGCAGCCTGCTGGTCGGCGGCGGCAACAACCAGCCCGACGGCACCCCGCCCGCCCAGTACTACCAGGACCCCACGACGAACCACTACGCCCGCCTGGTCCACCAGCACGCGTCGATCGGCTACGCCTTCCCGTACGACGACGTCGGCCCGACGGGCGCCCAGCCGGTCGACGGCCACCTCCAGGACCCGGCGCCGACGTCGTGGACGGTGGCTTTGGGCCCGGGCGCGGGCGGCGGCACGACACCCCCGACCGGGGGCACCAGCGCGTACTCGACGATCCAGGCGGAGTCGTACAGCGCCCAGAGCGGCACGCAGAACGAAGCCTGCAGCGAAGGCGGCACCGACGTCGGCTGGATCGCGGGCGGCGACTGGCTGAAGTACCCCGGCGTCGACTTCGGTTCCAGCTCGCCGCGCCAGTTCCTCGCCCGGCTGGCCTCCGGCGCGGCGGCCGGGGTGAGCGGCGCGATCCTGGCCCGCCTGGACAGCACGTCCGGTCCGGTGCTCGCGGAGATCGACTTCGGCAACAACGGCGGCTGGCAGCAGTGGCAGACGGCGCCGGCCAACGTCGTCGGCTCGGCGACGGGAGTGCACGACGTCTACCTGACGTTCGGCGGCGGCTCGTCGGACTTCGTGAACATCAACTGGTTCACGTTCACGCGGTAACCGGGTACCGCACAGAGTGTGCCAGGCCACTGTTCACCCGGCCGGCACCCGGGGTATCCGCGACGCGAACGACGTCGAAAGGACCGAAGTGAACGAGAACCCCGCTCCCCGCCTGGTCGCGAACCCGAACCGCGTCCGGGTGCGCACCGAAGCGGACCTCCACCGCAGCGCTCCCCCGGCGAACCCCGAAGCCGAGTCGGTACCCGAAGAGCGCGGCGCCTGAGATCGGCGCCCGCCGGGTGAGACCGGTCGCGACCGGTCCCACCCGCGCCGGCGTCACGCGTGTCGCCGGAATCCGCGCCTGAGCCGGCTTCCGCACACCACGGGCGGCCCCGGCGCGGCGTCTCAGCCGCCCTGGCTCGTGCCGCCGTCGGCGATGGCACCCGAAGCGCAGTTGTACGGGTTCTCGCCGCTGGCCTCGTGCCCACCCGGCGACAGGATGGGCACGCCGATGCCGTTGAGCGAATCGTGGATCGGCACCTGCACACCGAGGACGTTCACGTCGTTGCCGCACACGCCCGGGGTGACGTTGAGGTTGTGCAGCGCGTCGGTGTTGTTCAGGTTGAGCAGGCCGAGCTGGCTGGTGGAGTCGTAACCACCGTGGTGATCCGGCGTGCCGGCCGCGGCGACACCGCCGGCCAGGAACGCGCCCGCAGCCATCGTGGCCACGACAAAACCGACCTTCTTCAACATGAAAACTCCTCGAATAGACGATTGTTGGCGAACAGGGCGACAGCGAGGTGTGTTTTCCGCCCTGCGTAACGGAAACGTACTGAGAGCTCCCGTGCGACCCCCGCTTCGATCCACCATCGTGTGCACGCCGAGAGCCGTTGACCGGGGAACCGATACCTCGTTCGAGTAATTCCGCCCCGCGCTGCCTGCTGTTTCCGGAGGGTGACGGCGCGGGATTCACCGGGCCGCAGTTCCCTCGAAATGGTGAAGTCGGCCCTTGTCGACCGCGACTCGCGGTACCGGTACGGTCATACGCAACGGTTCAAGGGCCGATTCGACGAAAACGGACCACTTCTGCCTTCGTCGTCATTGGAGGTAATCGACGATCATGGACATCGGGGATTCCGCAGGGCAGCGACCGCCGGCTGCCGCGACACTGACCGTGACCACAACCGGCGCGTCCACGGTCGTCACCGCGACCGGCGAGCTCGACAACGCGATCACCGAGCGCCTGCAGGAATGCCTGATCAAGGGCATCTCGGCGCGGCCGCGCGCGGTGATCATGGACTTGTCCCGGGTGAGCTTCTGCTCGGCCGGAGCGGTCCGGGTCCTGCTGACGGCACACAGCCACGCTCGAGCGGAAGGCGTCGCCTGCGCGGTCGTCAGCTCCCACCGCGCGGTGGTGCGGCCGATCTCGGCGCTGGGCCTCGGGCACCTGCTCCTCCTGCACCCCGACATCGCCGCGGCCGAGGGGTGGCTGAGCGTGGCGCTGGACGACAGTTCGCCGGCTCCGAACTTCTGAAGTCCCGCCCGCCGCCCGCGGTGGTCAGCCGCGCAGGTGGCCCGTCACGATCTCGCACGCCACCTCGGCCAGCGGACGGCCGGAGGCGAACGCCGTCGCTCGCAGCCGCGCCGACGCCTCTTCGGTGTCGATGCTCTGCTGGGCCGACAGCAGGCCGGCCGCGATGTTGACGTCCTCGTAGGCGGTGGAGCTGCGGACCTGCTCGATCACCGTGGCGCCGCTGACGGCCAGCGCGTCCGCGAGCAGCTCGGCCAAGTCGCCGGCGTCGGCAAGGCCTGCCGGCGGCAGCCCCGGGTCACGGCGGTAGAGGGTCATCGTGCCGAGCGTGCCGGCGGCCGCCGTGGCGAGCGGGAAGGCGAACACCGCGCCCACCCCGCGTTCAGCCGCGGCATCGACGAATCCCGGCCACGTCCCCGCGTACTCGGCCAGGTCGGCGACGGCGACCGGTTCGCCGCTGGTGAACGCGGTGACCGACGGTCCCTCGCCGGTGGTGTACTGCAGCTCCTCGGCCAGGTGTCCCCACCGGTCGGTGGCCGCGAGCTCGTGGTGTGCCGGCCCGCCGCCGCGGAGGGTGATCACCACCGCGTCGACGTCGTCCAGCATCCGCGTGGCCGCCTGCGCCACGGCGGATCCATTGCCCGCCGAAGCCAGGAGGCGGCGCCGGAGCGCCCTCCGCCGGACCGATCCCGGGACGACGCCGGCGCGAGGCGCTGTGCACTCCGCGGCCCGCCGACGACAGGCCTCGGCATCAGCGCGGTGTCCGGCCGCTTCCCGCCGGCACGCCCGCACGTCGCCGGTGCCTTGCCCGGCTGCCCGGTCGAACGCCAGCGCGGCGCGCTCGTGCGCCCCGGCCGCCCGCAGGTAGCTCTGCCGCAGGCTTTCACCGGCGCCGGCCGCACGTTCTCTGGCGAGGGCCACGGCACCTTCGCCCAACTCGGCGCGTCCACCGCCGGCGTGGGCCGGCCGGCGGGTCGCCAGCTCACGGACGCGGGCCCGGGCTGCCTGCGCCCGTACCCGGGCACGCTCTGCGGCACAGTCCACCGGCCCAGGATCCCTCACCGGCCGTCGTTCGACCACCGGAGCCACGCGGAGATTCGTCGCCGGTGGAACAAACCGCGCACCGCGACGCGGCTATCGCGGTCCCGGCGGCGGCTCGCCGGGCAGGACCACCAGCCCACGCCCCTCGGTCGCCGGTTCGCCGGGAAGCCGGGTGTCGCCCGGCCCCTCGACGACCATCTCGCCGGCCCGCAGGCGATCGGCCGCGGCGGCCGCCCGGTGGGCCGCGGCCCGGTTTTGGTGCTCGGTCCTCTGGGAGCCGCTCTCCGGCGCCGACTGCTCGTGCCGCTCGGCCGCCCGGTCGGGCGCCCACGCGGACCGCAACAACCCGGTGCGAGCCCGGCGCCGGGCCTCGTTCCGCCGCTGCACCGCGGCCTCCAGCGCGACCGCGGCCTCCGCCACGGACTGCGCCCTCCGGACCGAACCGTCCTCGTCGACTCGTCCGCGGTTCCCGGAACCGAGGGACAGCTCACGGCGCCGTTCCGCGGCTTCGGCCGCGCGCGGCCGCCCGCCGACCCGCCTCCGACGCGGCCCCGGCCGCGTCCCGATGTGCGTTCACGTGTCACCGTCGTGAGTGATCTGCCCGGCTTGCGCCACAGAGGCTACCGACCGCAGGTCCGCCGGCTTGTCGTGGGCGCGTCTCAGAGTAGTCGCGATTCCGCCCGGTATCCCGTCGTCCGTCTCCGCCGGGACGCTGCTACCGCTTGCCGCGACCGCCGTCCGGAGCGGGTTCGCGATTCAGCACCGCCCACACGGTTTTCCCGCCGGACCAGGAACGGCTGCATCCCCAGACCTTGGTGAGCTGAGCGACCATGTGCAACCCGAGTCCGGAGTCGAGGAGGTCGAGCCGCTCGAGCAGAACCGCGGACCCCGGGTCGTCGTCGTGGACGGCCACGGTGAGAAATCCCGGGCGGAGTTCGAGCCGCAGATGTGCGTCCGATCGGGTGTGCTGCATCGTGTTCTCGACGAGCTCGGTGACGACCATCTGAGCGTCGTCGGCGAGTTCGGAGACCGACCACGCGGCACAGGTCCGCTCGACGAACGCCCGGGCGAGCGCGGACACGTGCGGGGACCGGACCAGCAACCGGGTGGCGCGCCGACGTGCCGGCCGCGCCGACACGGCTTCCGCGGCCGCGAGGTCCGCCTGCACCGGGACGAACCGGTCCACCGTCCGCTCCGCCAGCATCGCCTTGGTGTCCGGCCGGTCCACCACGACGGCGAACGGGATCCCGGGCCAGTCGCCGGCCCGCATGGCGACCAGGGAGAACACGGTCAGCAGCGCACTGTCGGTGACGCGCAGTCCGTTGATGTCCGCGACGAGCAGGTCGGACGTGTCCGCGGCGATCTTGAGCAGGCCGTCCCGCAGCAACGGGTAGGTGCCGAGGTCGAGCACACCCGTGACCGTGACGACGCTGGCGTGCTCGCCGTGCTGTGGCGCCAGCTGCAGCCCGTCACCACCGGTCACCGCGTGCGCTCCCTTCCAGCCGCGTAAGCCTCGCCGCCGAGGGAACGCCTTCCGCGGACGAGCACCGCCGGCCGCGAAGACCGCCTCGACCGTACTCCGCCGTGATCACGAACGCGAAACCACGGAGCTGGTCACGAACGTCGCGGTCGGCAGCTCGCCATTCCCACCCCGAACCACAACTGCCGAAGACGTTCGGGGCCAGTCCGTCAACGAGAAGCCGTCGTGGGTCGCGGGTGGGTGTGGACGTGGATCGCGGCCGCGATGTCGTCCAAGGGGAGGACGGCGTGGACCAGGCCGGTGCCGATGGCCGCGTGGGGCATCGCGAACTGCGTGCTGCTGGGCCGGTCTTGCGCGAAGACCGTGCCACCGCAGCGGACGATGGCGCGGACCCCGGCTTGCCCGTCGGTGCCGTGGCCGGTGAGGACGACGGCCAGGGCCCGTGCCCCGCAGGTCGCGGCCATGGTGGCCAAGAGCAGGTCGGCCGACGGGCGAGCCGGTGGCAGGTCACCGGACTCGATCAAGCCGACGGTCTGCGGCGACACCATCACCAGATGCCGACCGGGTGGCGTGGTCAGGACGGTCCCCGGGGTCAACCGTTGACCGTCGACGGCTTGCCGGACGGGCAAGGGGGTCTGGCGGTCGAGGATGTCGGCGAGGCGGCTGGGCGCGTCCGGGGCCTGGTGCAGCACGATGAGGACGGCAGCGGGAAGATCCGCGGGCAAGTTCCGCAGCACCGAGGACAAGGCCTGCAGGCCGCCCGCGGACGCCACCAAGGCGACGACCGGCAAATCCTGGCGTGACGTGGGCTCGACCGGGCCAGGGTTCACGATAAGCCGAGCAGTGCCGTCACGGTCGCCTCCTCCGCCAGCATCGCACTTGAGGTTCTGATGCCGCAATGCGTCGCGATGCCTCGAAATCCGAGCGGAGTCGGTGCATCGATCACTCGGCGGGCTCGTTGGCTCGTCGAGCACCGACGCGAGTTTTAACTCCGTACCTCGGGGTTTTCCACGGCGCCGGCGACCGGAGCTCAGGAAAGGGCAGGCTCGCGGGACGTTCCCGGCTGGGCGAGCCGATAGCCGGTGTGGGCGGAGAAGTCGGCGGTCAAGGCGAAGCGGTCACCGCGGACCAGGGTGTGCCGCCACTCCACCGGGCGTCCACACGCATGACTGAGCCGGTGGATGGAAAAAGCGGCGGCGCCGGGCGGGCTGTGCAGCCGGGCTTGCTCGGCCGGGGTCGGCTGGACGGCGTGCACCTCTTCGTGGCCTTGGTCGATGCGGACCCCGGTGCGGGCGGCGAGCTCGCGGTAGAGGCTGGTGCGCGTGAAATCGGCCTCCAGCAGCGGCGCGGTGAGATCGGCTGGCAGCCACACGCGGTCGAGGGCGAGGGGTTCGTCCCCGGCGAGCCGCAGGCGTTCGAGGTAAACCAGCGGCGTCGAACCCTCGAGGTCCAGTCGTTGGGCGACGACACCGTCGGCGCGCAGATCCAAGGTCCGCACGACGCTGCGCTGCGGGAGACCGGCGGCCTCGACCGAGGCGAAGAGGCTGTAGAGCGCCCCGATCGGCTGCTGGATCTCCGGCGGCGGTGCGACGCGAGGCTGGCGCCCGCGGCCGGCCACCACCACTCCGTCCGCCCGCAGCCGGCCCACCGCCTGACGAACCGTGTGACGGCTCACGCCGTACTCCTCGGCCAGGGTCAGCTCACCGGGAAACTGGTCGGCGAACTCGCCGTCGTCCAGGCGCCTGAGCAGCTCGAGCTGCAACTGCCGCCACAGCGGCGTCGAGCCGCCGCGGTCGAGAGCCGATGCCGTCATGTGCCCCTCCTCGGCGTCGCCGGGCCACGGTACCGGTTGCTCAATGTACGGACAAAGTCTAACGTAAATGTACGTACATTGACCCACTCAGGAGGACTGGTGACGGCCGGAACCCGGTTGCCGGCAGCACCCGCCCGTACGTCGGACGGTGTGGCCCGCTTCGCACCCGGGCTGGCGATCGCAGCACTCGTCGCGGCCGCCGCGACGGCGCTGGGCACGCTGGTGCCCGTGGTCGGCGGCCCGGTGTTCGGCATCCTGCTGGGCGTCCTCACCGGGGCGGTGGTTCCCGGTCTGCGCTCCGAGCGCTGGACGCCGGGGTACGGCATCGCGTCGAAGCACGTGCTCCAGTCGTCCATCGTCGTGCTGGGCACGGGGCTGTCGCTGCAGCAGGTGGTGCGCGTCGGCGCGGAGTCGTTGCCGGTCATGCTCGGCACCCTCGCCATCGCGCTCGGCGGCGCCTGGGTGCTCGGCCGCGCGCTGGGCGTGCGGGGTGACACGCAGATCCTGATCGGCGTCGGCACCGGTATCTGCGGCGCTTCGGCGATCGCCGCGACCACCGCGGTCATCAAGGCCAAGCAGGAGCAGGTCGCCTACGCGATCGGCACGATCTTCACGTTCAACATCGCCGCGGTGCTGCTGTTCCCGCCGCTCGGCCACTTGCTCGGCCTGAGCCCGCGCGCCTTCGGGCTGTGGGCGGGCACCGCGGTCAACGACACCTCTTCGGTGGTCGCCGCCGCCTACGCCTACGGCCCGGACGCCGGCTCCTACGGCCTCGTCGTGAAGTTGACGCGCACCTTGACGTTGATCCCGATCGTGATCGTCCTGGCCGTCCTCACCGCGCGGAAGCAGGCCCGCGCCGAAGCCGCCCCGCCGGACGGCTCCTCGGCGGGCTTCAGTCTGCGGACGATGCCGTGGCGCAAGATCGTCCCGTTGTTCCTCGTCGGGTTCGTCGCCGCGGCCGCGCTCGGCACGCTCGGTGTCATCCCGCACGGGTGGCACCCGGCGTTGTCGGCGTCCGGCACGTTCCTGATCACCACCGCGCTGGCCGGGATCGGCCTGACCCTGCGGCCGGCCCGGATGCGGGCGGCCGGCCCCCGGCCGCTACTGCTCGGCGCGCTGCTGTGGGTCGCTGTCGCAGCCGGCAGCTTGGGCTTGCAGGCTCTCACCGGCAGCCTCTGACGGCTACGAAGAAAGCATGAGTGGACCGGGGCCGAGGTTTTCGGGCACCGGCGCACCGCCGATAGCTTTCGCGCCGGCCCGCTGACGAGTCCGGACCACCGGAACCGGGATCACACGATCAACCGAGTGGGTGTCCATCCCGCGAGTAGTCCTCACCCACTCGGGTATGCGCCCAGCCGGCGTGCACGCCGTCGTGCGCACAAGGAGATTCCGCAGCGGATCGGAGATGTGATGCAAAGCGATTCGAGTGGCGAGCACGGAGGCTTACCTCTGCGGTCTTCGGCCGGGAGCCGGGACGAGCCGGAGCTCGAGGAAGCGTTCGACCGGATCGTCGACGAAGGCCGCGACCGGCTCGGACGCCCGTTGCTGCCGCTGGTGGCCACCGGCCTGCTCGGCGGCGTCGACGTCGCCGTGGGAGTGCTGGCCTACCTGGTCGTCGAGCACCAGACCGGGCAGCCGCTGCTGGCTTCGGCCGCGTTCACGATCGGGTTCATCGCGCTGCTGCTCGCGCGCAGCGAGCTGTTCACCGAGAACTTCCTCGTCCCGGTCACCGCACTGGCGGCCGGGGTGGGTACCTGGCCACGATTGCTCCGGCTGTGGCTGGTGACGCTGGCCGCGAACCTGGCCGGGGGTTTCGTCATGGCCGGCATGATCGTCGTCGCGCTGCCCGACCTTCGTGGCACCGCGGCTGCGAACGGTCTGCACTACGCCGAGCTGGGCATCTCCTGGCGCTCGCTGCTGCTGGCCGTGCTGGCCGGCGCGGTGATCACGCTCATGACCCGGATGCAGCACGCGACCGACAACATGGGAGTCCAGATCGTCGCCGCGGTCGCCATGTCGTTCCTCCTCGTCGGAGCACAACTGTTCCACTCGATACTCGACTCGATCGTCATGTTCGCCGGCCTGCTGGGCGGCGAGGCGCGCTACTCCTGGGGCGACTGGGCCCTCGCCCTGGCCTGGTCGTCGCTGGGCAACATCCTCGGCGGCATCGGCCTGGTCACCTCGATCCGGCTGCTCCGCGTGTCACACCGAGTCGAAGAGGCCCACCACGAGGCCCGCGAAAAAGCCGGTGATCAGGCCACCTGACCGGCCATTCCGCGTCGGATACCCGGCTCACCCTGCGGAGACGTGTCGGGCTCGCCGCGACGGGTAACCGCCGCGGATGACGACGACGCGGTCCGGGAAGGCGGGTGCCCTGGAAGGCGGCCGGATCGACGGGAACCCTGATCGAAAGGATCCGGCATGACCACCACCCAGCCCACGTTCGCCACGCACACCGGCGACTTCTTCGACCTCGAAGACCTGCTTTCCGAACCCGAGCGCGGCATCGTGATGCGGGTGCGCGACTTCCTGCGGACGCAGGTCGACCCGATCATCAACGACTACTGGGCCCGTGCGGAGTTCCCCTTCCAGATCATCGACGGCTTCCGCGAGCTCGACATCGCCGGCCTGATGTACGACGGGCTCTCCGCCCACCGAGGAACCCGGTTGCTGACCGGATTCCTCGCCATGGAGATCTGCCGGAGCGACCCGTCGGTCAACACGTTCTACGGCGTCCACACGGGACTCGCGATGGGCAGCGTCAACCGGTGCGGCTCCGACGAACAGCGGCGACGATGGCTCCCTCCCATGGCCCGCATGGAACAGATCGGCGCGTTCGCCCTCACCGAACCCCACGGCGGCTCCGACGTCGCGGGCGGGCTGGAGACCACGGCCCGCCGCGACGGCGCCGGCTGGGTCCTCAACGGCGAGAAGAAGTGGATCGGCAACGCCACCTTCGCCGACCTGGTGATCGTCTGGGCCCGCGACGTCGAAGACGGACACGTCAAGGGTTTCGTCGTCGAGAAGGACACCCCGGGCTTCCACCCCACCAAGATCGAGGGCAAGGTCGCCCTGCGAGCCGTGCAGAACGCGAACATCACGTTCGCCGACTGCCGGGTGGCCGAGGACAACCGCCTGCAGCGAGCGAACACCTTCCGCGACACCAGCGACGTGCTCCGCCTGACCCGCGGCGGGGTCGCCTGGGGGTCGGTCGGTTGCATGATGGCGGCCTACGAGCTGGCCCTGGCCTACGCCAAGGAGCGCGAGCAGTTCGGCCGCCCGATCGCGAAGTTCCAGCTCATCCAGGACCACCTCGCGACCATGCTGGGCAACATCACCTCCTCGCTGGCGATGGTGGTCAGCCTCGCGCACCTGCAAGACCGCGGCGTCAACCAGGACGAGCACTCGGCGATGGCGAAGTCGGTGGTCACCACCCGCATGCGCGAGACGGTCGCCCTGGCACGCGAGGTGTTCGGCGGCAACGGAATCCTGCTCGAGAACGACGTCGCCCGCTACTTCGCCGACGCCGAAGCCCTCTACAGCTACGAAGGCACCCGCGAAATCAACCAGCTGATCGTCGGCCGCGCGGTGACCGGCATGGGCGCGTTCGTGTGAGTCCGCGTACTGCGCCATCCGGTGGTGCGGGCCGTGTTCATCGATTCGCCGGGTAGCCGCCCGCGATGGTCTGCACAGCCTGCCGTCCCCGAACCGGTCGGCGTTTGCCGCGCCACGGGCCCGGGTAGCCGCCCCGCGAACAACTCTTCGACCCGACCGCGGACTTCGTCGTCGACCGTCCGGGACGCAGCGCGGGCACGACCGGTTCCCTCCCCGTGGACTCGGCCGGAAGCGCGGCCGGCGTCATCTGTCCGCGCGACCGGAAGCGAAGGCGGTGGTCATGAGCACCCCGTTCGGACCGAAGCGCCTCGGACTGGTGCGCACGCGCGGCGAGCCCGGTGTCGTGGTCCTCATCCTGTCCGGCGAGCTGGACGCGGGCACGTCGTCGAAGCTCGTGCACGCCGTCGCGCAGATCCTCGCCACCGAACCCGAGGCGCTGATCCTCGACTTGTCCGAGCTGTCCTTCCTGTCCGTCGCCGGGGTCAGGGCGATCCGCGCCGCGCACGACGCCGCCGGTGCCGCGCGCCTGCGGGTGGTGACCGGCGAGCACGCCATCGTGCGCGAATTACTGCACGTCACGCGCTTCGACGCGGTGCTGGACTGCTACCCCACCCGGAACGGGGCAGTGGCCGCCGGCAGCCGCGCCGAGTTCGTGAGCCGTGCGAGAGCCGCGTGGGACGCGAGCGGATGATGTCCCGCGACGTGGGCCCCACTCGGTCGACGAGAGCGTGACGCTCAGGCCAGGCCGCCGAGCCGGCAGGCTTGCGCGAACACCTCGTCGAGCATCGGCTCGGTGAGCAGGCCGGTGTGCACGTTGCGCGGACTCGGGTGGTAGCTGCCGAGCAGCACCAGCCCGCCGGCGAGCCGGTGTTCGCCACCGTGGGCGAACTTCGGTTTCGGCCGCACTCCTGCCCAGTGCAGCGCGGCCTGCCAGGCGAACCCGCCGAGGCACACCATCACCCGCAGGTCGCCGAGGGCGGCCACCTCGGCCGAGAGGTACGGCAGGCAGTTGTCACGCTCGGCCGGGGTCGGGCGGTTGGCCGGCGGGGCGCAGCGCACGGCCGAGGCCAGCCACGTCCGGTGCAGCCGCAGCCCGTCCCCGGCGTGGTCGGAAACCGGCCGGTCGGCGAGCCCCGCCCGGTGCAGCGACCGCATCAGCAGGCTCGCCGTGGGGTTCCCGGTGAACGCCCGTCCCGTGCGATTGCCGCCGTGCGCGGCCGTCGCCAGTCCGAGCACGAAGATCCGGGCGCGGGGATCCCCGAAACCCGGGACGGGCCTGGCCCAGTACGCCTGGCCGGCATGGCGGTCCGGCGGCCGGGCCGCGACCTCGGTCCGCCAGGCGACCAGCCGGGAACAGCGAACGCAGGCCACGATCCGGGCGCCGACCCGATCGAGTTCGGTCAGGGACACGGCCTCATTCCAGCACGGCCCCGAAAGTCGTGCTCGCTGCCTGCCGCCCTCGCCGTGCGTCGGAGGTCACGCCGCCGGCTCGCGTAACGGCATCCCCGGCGGGTAGTCCACGTGAGCCGCTCCGGCGGCGACGAGACAGGGAAGAAGCAGAAAACAGCATGACGGAAACGGCTATTTCGAGGCTGAGCGAAGTGGCGAGCGGCTTGGCTGCCACGGCTGTGGCGACCTTTCTGCTGCCGGCACGAGACCACTGGGCCGGTTCGGTCCTCGAGTCGGCCGCCGGGCACCACGTCGCCGGCGTCGCGGCCGGAATGTTCGGCGTACGGCTGCCCGCCGCCGGTCGGCGGACCGCTGACGAGATGACCGTCCGGGTCGAGCGGCGATCGATCGGGCTCGACCGCCGATCACTCGCCGCGGCCTTCCCGGGCGCGACGGGCAGTGTGGCGGTCTTCCTGCACGGACTCGTCGAGACCGAGCGCAGCTGGTTCCGCGGGGCCGCACCGGCCGGTGACTTCGGCGCGCGCCTGGCCGCCGACCTGGGTACCAGCCCCGTGTACTTGCGGTACAACTCAGGACGTCACGTGTCCGAGAACGGCGATGACCTCGTCACGCTGCTGTCCCGGCTGGTGGCCGCCTGGCCGGTACCCGTCACCGACATCGTTCTCGTCGGACACTCCATGGGCGGCCTCGTGGCGAGGAGCGCGCTCTACCGCGCTCAGGAACAAGCCGTCGCGTGGCTCCCCCGCGTGACGCGGCTGGTGTGCCTGGGCACCCCGCACAGCGGTGCGCCGCTGGAACGGCGCGTCGCCCAGGTCGCGGGGCTGCTCCGCAAGTCGCCGCTGGCTCCCTTGGCCCGGTTGCTCGCGTTGCGCAGCGACGGCATCCAAGACCTCGCACACGGCTACGTGCACCAGCGGCAATGGGCCGACGACCCCGGCGTCGGCCGGCCGGCCGAACCGGCGTCGCCCACGGGGATCCAGCGCCTGTTCGTGTCCGCGACGCTGTCCCGCACGGAGGGAAGCGCCTGGGGCCGCCTGATGGGTGACCTGCTCGTGACACCAGTCCAGGCCGGTGATCTGGCCGAGGACGCCGACATCGTCTGGCTCGGCGGGCTGAACCACTTCGCTTTGCTTCGCGACGACGTCGTCTACAAGGCGCTCCTCGACTGGTTGCGCGCCGACGATGTTCCGGCGAGGGCGATCGCGTAGCGGTTCCGGTCACGGGTCGCGGCATAGCGGGCGCGGCGCCCTGCCGTTTGCCCGCGACCGGGCGGGGTACCGGGAAGCATGTCCCTCAGCGCGGCGTGCACGGTGTGGCGGGTCCAGCGAGTCGACGACGTCCGGCACCGGGTGGAGTACTGCTGCCGCGGCGGCCCGGCCGGCACGTTCGACGTCATGCTGGCGCCCGGGCTGCGCGACGTGGTGGACCTGCCGCCGGTGGCCGACACCGACCTGGTCCTCGCCGCGGCCGGAATCGTCCTCGACGGCGTGCTGCCGGCCGGGGCCGGCGTACCGCTCGAAATCGACCTGACCACCCGGGCACGACTGGATCCGGGCTTCGTCCCGGAACTGCGACATCGCCTGAACGTGCCCGATCCCGTGCCGCGACCTCGGTAAACCCGCCGCGAAGCCGGAACCGGTGTTTTCCGGTGTATCGGGCGCCGACCCGGGTATGCGGGCGCCGACCTGTTCCGGCGGTGGTGACGAGGTGCATGTTCGATGACCGACACGGTGGCCCGCCCCCAGCCGATCCCGCACCGCCCGGCGTGGCGGGCCCCGCGCGGCTCGGTGATCCTGAAGACGCTCCGCACGACCGACCACAAGACGATCGGCGTGCTGTACCTGTCGACGTCGTTCGGGTTCTTCCTCATCGGCGGCCTGACCGCCCTGCTCATGCGCGGCGAGCTAGCCCGGCCGGGCCTGCAGTTCCTCTCGCCCGAGCAGTACAACCAGCTGTTCACCATGCACGGCACGATCATGCTGCTGCTCTACGCCACCCCGAACCTGTTCGGCTTCGCCAACTTCGTCCTGCCCCTGCAGATCGGCTCACCGGACGTCGCGTTCCCCCGGCTCAACGCCTTCTCCTACTGGCTCTACCTCTTCGGCGGCCTGATCGTCCTCTCCGGCTACCTGACCCCGGGCGGGCCGCCCGACTTCGGCTGGACCGCCTACACCCCGCTGTCCAACGCCATCCACTCCCCCGGCGTCGGCGGAGATCTGTGGATCGCCGGGTTGATCGTCACCGGCCTCGGCACCATCCTCGGCGCGGTCAACATGGTCACGACGGTGGTGTGCCTGCGCTGTCCCGGAATGCTCATGTGGCGGATGCCGATCTTCACCTGGAACATCCTGTTCACCTCGGTGCTCATCCTGCTCGCGTTCCCGATCCTGACCGCCGCGCTGTTCGGGCTCCTGGCCGACCGGCACCTCGGAGCGCACGTCTTCGATCCCGAGAACGGTGGCGCCATCCTGTGGCAGCACCTGTTCTGGTTCTTCGGCCACCCCGAGGTCTACGTCGTCGCGCTGCCCTACTTCGGGATCGTCACCGAAATCATCCCGGTGTTCAGCCGGAAACCCCTCTTCGGTTACAAAACGATGGTGTTCGCGACGATCGCGATCACCGCGTTGTCCGTGGCGGTGTGGGCACACCACATGTTCGCCACCGGGGCCGTGCTGCTGCCGTTCTTCTCCTTCATGACCTTCCTCATCGCGGTGCCGACCGGGATCAAGTTCTTCAACTGGATCGGCACCATGTGGAAGGGCTCGATCACGTTCGAGTCGCCGATGCTGTGGTCGATCGGGTTCCTGGTGACGTTCCTGCTCGGCGGGCTGACCGGGATCATCCTCGCGTCGCCGCCGCTGGACTTCCACGTGCACGACAGCTACTTCGTCGTCGCGCACTTCCACTACGTGCTGTTCGGCACGATCGTGTTCGCGACCTTCGCCGGGATCTACTTCTGGTTCCCGAAGATCACCGGCCGGATGCTCGACGAGGGCCTCGCGAAGTGGCACTTCTGGACCACGTTCCTCGGTTTCCACACGACGTTCCTCGTCCAGCACTGGCTCGGCGACGCCGGCATGCCGCGCCGCTACGCCGACTACCTCTCCAGCGACAACTTCACCTGGATGCACTCGGTGTCGACGATCGGCGCGTTCCTGCTCGGGCTCTCGGTGCTGCCGTTCATCTGGAACGTCGTCAAGAGCTACCGCTACGGCGAACCGATCGACGCCGACGACCCCTGGGGCTTCGGCAACTCCCTCGAATGGGCCACCACCAGCCCGCCGCCGCGGCACAACTTCCTGGAACTGCCGCGGATCCGCTCCGAACGGCCCGCGTTCGAACTGCACTACCCCCACATGATCGAACGGATGCGCGCCGAAGCGCACATCACCAAGGGACACCCGGCGGGCAAGGCATCGCCCGCGGAGGTGGTCGCGGGTGCCCTCCAACCCGACGAGCAGGGCGAGAGCCAGGATCCGCGGGGGCGGTGACGACATGACCACCTTCCCCGAGTCCGTCCGGCTCACGGCCCGGGAACGCCGTCAGCTGCGCGGGATCGAACGCGGTCTCGACGGCAGGTCCGGCACCGCCGGGCGCCTGCTGCGCGCCGGCCTGGACGCCACGACGCTGGCGCTGGTGGCCGCCGGGATCTTCGTGGACCTGCCGTGGCTGTTCGCCGGCTGTGTCGCCGGCAACCTCGCCGCCTGCCTGCACCTCGACCGACGAACCCGGAGGACGCAATGCTGAAGGTGACCATCGACGACCTGCGCCGCCTGCTCGGGTCTTCGCTGCCGGACCCGGTGCTCGTGCTGACCGCCGGTCGCATGGAGGTCGAGCCGGCCGACGCCGAGACCGCCGGCGCGAGCGACGTCATCACCCGCGCCGACCTGCGGGCGCGGCTGGACGGGGAGCAAGCCACCGACCACGAGCTGGAACTGATCGCGGCGACGCTCACCACGGCCGTCGTCCAGCGTGGTGGCTGAGCGTCACCCGGGTTCGCCGGATGCCGTGATCAGCCGGGACGTCAAACCGCCGGAGGTCGCGGGGAACGTGTGCGCGCCGGGCACCGTGACCAGGCTTCCGTGCGCCGCCGCGTCGGCGAGCGACCGCGCCCATCCGGGTGGGCTCAGCGTGTCGTGCCGGCCTCGCAGCACCTGGACGGGCACCGCACGAGCGGCATGACCCGTTGGGTTCGTCCTGCTGGGCGGACTTGACGAACCGCAGCAGTCGTCGAGGCCCCGCTCGGAGGTAGTACGGCACGGTGCCGGGCAGCGCCGCGGGTGATTCGTGGACCAGGTCCCGCAGCAGAGCGACCGACAGCCGGCCGAGGTGGCGCAGCGGAGGCGGGAACGTGGGGCCGGCGAGCACCAGCGCACCGACGAGCTCCGGCCGCCGGGCCGCGACCGTCATCGCCACCTGCGCGGCGGTCGAATGCCCGAAGAGGGTGGCCGGCTGGTCCAGCACATCGCTCAGCCACTCGGTGACGACGTCGACCAGCGCACCCAATTCCGGCTCGCACGCCATCGGCCCCGCGCCGAACCCGGGCACGTCGAGCAGGAACGTCGGCGCCGACGCCGCGCACCCGTGCAGCGTGTCCACCAGGTATCCCGGCGCGCCGAGGCCGGGCAGGAGCACGACCGGGTTCCGGTCCGTCCGGTCGGCGCCGGCGGCGAGCGCCCGCACCAGCCCGTGCCGGACCCGATGGGTCACCAGCACGGCGGTCGGTTCCGCCCGGAGTCGGGGTAACGGCGCTCCGGGTTCACGCTGTGCCGCTGCATCGTGGGTCTCCTTGGAGGGTCGGGGTTTCGGCGGGTGCGCCGAAGCGGGTGCGCGGACCACTGATCGCCGCGTCACGGCAAGATGTGCGAAGAATCCGTCCACCGAGCGAGCAGGACGGTGGCGTCGTCCTGGAACCGGCCGTCCTGGTGCGCCGATACCGCTCGGATGAGCCTGCGGACTGTCTCCGGAGGCGGATAGCCGGCCGCGGCCTCCCGTTCCAAGAAGTCGGCGAGCCTTTCGTCACCGAAGAACTCGCCCGCGGCGTCCCGGGCTTCGGTGACGCCGTCGGTGTGGAGCACCAGCCAGTCTTCCGGCTGCAACCGCTCTTCGCCCAGGCGGAACTCACGGCTCTGCCCCAGACCGAGCGGCAACCGCCGTCCACCCGGCAGTGGCTTGACCACGCGGCCGGCCCGCATGATCCAGGGTGGCGGATGACCCGCGTTCACGTACCTCAGCCGGCCGCTCCGGAGGTCGACTTCGGCCAGCACCGCGGTGGCGTAGGCGGCGCCGCCGAAGGTCCCTTCGACCGCCTCGTCGATGACCCGGGCCTGCTCGTAAAGCCCGGCGCCCGTGTGCCTGGCTGCCCGGTACGCGGCGACGACGGTGGCCGCGATGAGGCCGCTGCGCAGGTCGTGGCCGACCGCGTCGAGGATCAGCAGCCGGGCGGTGTCCTCCGACAACGCGTAGTCGAAGGCGTCGCCGGCCACCGCGTGGCGTGGCTCGACAGCGCCGCTGACGACGAACCCGTCGACGCCCGCGGTCAGCGGCGGCAGGATCGACCAGATCAGCTCGCCGGAGACCGTCCGGGCGCGCTGGTGGCGGAGGACATCGACGCTGTCTCCGTACCTCGACATCAGCACCACCAGGTGACCGATCAGCATGGCCAGCCAGCGGCACTGGGTCCGCAGCCCGGGGTCGTACAGGTCGTCGTGGGTGGCGACGTCGGCAGCCAGCACGCCCACCCGCTCGGCGCCGTCCAGCAGCGGCACCCACAACCGCGGCGGATCGCTCTCGGCGGGCAGGGTCTCCAGCCGGCGGAACGCCCGGCCGGCCAAGGTCGTCTCCAGGTCCAGGCTGGTCGCCTCGAGTGCAGCGGCCGCAGGCGGTACCAGCCGGAGATGGCGCTGCTCGTAGTCGACGACGTAGACGGTCAGCCCGATGCCCAGCTCCTTCCCGGCAGCCGCCACCAAGGCGGGCAGCCGCTCGGGAGGCGCGAGTTCCGCACCCTCCAGCAGGGAGGTCAGCGCCGCGAGTGGCGCACCTCGCGGTACCGATTCCCGCAAGGTCCGGGTGTAGGAGGCGCGCCGGTGCCACGCCAGCTCGTCCAGCCGTTCGTTCACCGCGTGCGCCACGACGTCCCGGTCGAACCCCGGAAGATCGAGCAATCCGTGCAGGTAGCCCTCGACCTCCAGCAACCCGTAGCTGCCGCCCAGCGCGAAGTACCGCAGCCACAGCTCTTCGGGCGTCAATTCGGCGCGCGCGAAGGCGGACGCGAAAGCCGCTTGCTGCTGCCGGGCACCGTTGTCGTCCACGTCACCGCCGAGGCCGACGGGTCGTCTTGACCATGTCCTCGGCGGTCTCGAGCAACTCTTTGCGGCGTTGCCGCGCAGTGTTCGCCAAGTGCAGGAAGGCGGTGTGCTCGTCGACGTGGTCGCGGGCCATCACGATCCCCTTCGCGACATTCACGACGTCGCGTCCGCGCAGGGACGCCTGCAGCCGGGAACTGACCCGGTGCGCGTCCTCGAACGACTTGACGTTCGCGACGAGCACGGCGGCTTGCGTCGCGAACATCCGCAGCAACGACTCCTCTCGCGAACCGTAGGCGCCGGTCCGGCTCGCGTAGACCTTCATCGCTCCCAGAGCGATGTCACCCGCGACCAATGGCGCGCTCAGCGACGCCCGCAGGCCGAGTGCGTACGCCTGGCGCGACCACTGCGGCCAACGCCGGTCCTGGTTCAGGTCGTCCACCCGCACGATCGTCCGATCCGCCCACGCCGTCAGGCACGGACCCGCGCCGTTCTCGTACTGGATCCGGTCCGCCCGCTCGACCAGGTCACCGGTGGCCGCGGCCGTCGTCCGCTTCCCCTCCGGGTCCAGGACGCTCAGCCCGGACCCCGCGCTGCCCGGGATCGTCTCCTGCGCGAGAGCCGTCACCAGCCGCAGCACGGACCCGACCGTCTCCGCCGACAGCAACAGACCGGACATCCGCGCGAACACGCCCGCGAGTTCGTCCGAAAGCGGTTGTTCAGGGCCCATGCGACATCACTTCCGAACCGGTCCCGGCAGATCCCTTCGGTGTGCATACCCGGCCGACGGCTCGCTAACCAGTGGGCAACCCCCAATCCCATCCTCCTCAAGGCCACCCGACCTCGACGATCCGGTGACGCCGGTCGGTTTTGAAGGCCGGGCCTCCTGCGGTAAAAGCTGTCCCACCCTCAGGCGGCGCGCCGGACGCGGTGGACGTGAGGTTGCGGCCGGCAAGCGGTGCAGACGATCATCCGCCCGACCACGTTCCCGTCGTCGGAGATCAATTTCGCGACGTACAGGGCCTCCCAGCCGCACTGCTCGCAGGGAATGGGTTGGGCGTTGGGGCTGATCACGATCCGATTCGGCATGAGGCGGCTCTCCTGGTGGGCATCGATCGCGCCACGGCTACCCGACGGATCCCGCGACACGCCCCCGTGCGCTCATGCCACCCGAACGGCCTAAAGCAGGGATGGCCGTCCAGACAATCGCCGGGAGACGGCGCAGCCTCATTCCGAACTTTCGGTTTGGGCACCCGTGACGGCGGGAACACGAGCGGCGGTTCGTCTTCAGTTCTCCGGACGTGCTGAGCCCATCGTGCGTTGTGACCGCGGTGAGTCCCTCGCTTGTCGGCGCCTCGCGCCACGCCGTCGTCCGGAGCAGGCTCGTCATCCGTCCACCTGGACAGGCCGTCAGCACCTGGTGACGGCGGTGCCAGTGCAGCCATCGCCCCGCTTCCCGGCAGAGCGTGTCCAGCCGTCCCCCCGACTGGGCGATGAAGGTGTACTGGACGTGGTCGAACAGGGTCGTCAGCACGCCGGCGCAGTCGGCGGTGGGTGTCCGGAGCGGGATGCTCCAGGCCGCGCGGAATCCGGCATCGAGCAGGACGCGGTGGGTGCCGGGGCGGCAGAACCGGGGGTCCCGTGCGATGTCGGTGCTCATCACCGCCACGTCTCCGAGAAAGGCGGCCGTGCAGGTGGACTGTTCGTCCTCGAGGTGGGCGAAAGCCGTGGTGAATTCCGCGCCGAGCCCGCGGTGGGCGGCCAGGCGCAAGCCGGTTTCCTCCGGCAGCTGGGTGTAGCCGGCTGCCGCCCCAGTGGACTCCACCGCGACTCGCAGCACCTGGTCCAGGACGGAGGCGGGTGTCGTCGCGGCCCGGCCGGTGGCGAAGCTCAACGGCGGCGGCGGGAGGTGAAGCGCTCCTGTCAGCCAGGACCGGTTGTGCGGACGAGGCAGTTCCAGCAGCGCTTTCGCGAGGCCCAGCAATTTCACGTGGTGAGTTTGGGAGGCGTAGCGCAACAAGCGGTAGGCCTCGTCCATGTCGGCCAGCCGATAGCGTTCTTCCAGCACGCCGAGGGCCCGGGCGATCACCGGCCGGCTGGCGAGCTTCGACCTCAGCGCGGCGACTTCGAGCCGCAGCTGTCCGACTTCGTCCGCACCGCTCGCGTCCGGTGCCGCGGGAACGCTCCGGGACGGTCGCCGGGCCCCGTCGACCGCGGCGAGCGTCACGAAGGTCTCGATGACATCGGTCGCTTGTGCGGCACGCAGGACTCGCAGCACCGCCCCGGTGCCCGTCACCACGCGCAAGCGCCTCCCGGTACCCGCGAAAGCGTCGGCGACGGCGTGCAACTGCCGGACGCCGGCCTCGGTGAGCACCCGGACCCGGCTCAGATCCACCACCGGTTCCCTGGCTTCGGAGGTCAGCTGCCGCAGCCGTTCCGCGAATCCGGGATGAGCCTCCATGTCCAGCTCTCCGGTCACGACGACGACCGGCCGCGACCCCGTCCGCACGACCTCCGCAGACCACAGCGGGTGCCGCACGGGCATCCGGCATTCGTCCACGCGTGCCTCCTCACCCGTGATCACCGCAGCACCCGGATCCACATCGGGCTTGGCCACGGTCCTGGACGTGGACAGCCCATTCCGCAATTCAAGGCCTCGCACGGGCCGATTCGTCAGATCGAGGGGGCATCGTGGCAGTAGGGGCCTCGAACACTTCCCCACACCGGGTCGATGCCGTGATCGCGGGCCGGCACGTGATCCACGCGGCCGACGGCGAGGTCGAAAGCGAGCGGGACTTCCGCCCGCGCAGCGGCGCGGCTCGTTGAAAGAAAATCGAAATGCCGGATTTTCAGCTTCCCTGATCGAGCATGGAGATCAGCCGCCGATGTGCGGCACGGCCGACCGCGGAAAAATCTTCGAAACCGAGGTTCTCGGGGGCGGGCACGGGTACGCGCGGCGGACGGTCACCGATCCGCGCGGAGGAACCCATGAGCCCGAGTCACCTTTCCCCGACGCGGGGTCCCGGCCGGGTCACCCGCGCGGCGGCGTCGACCGGCGACGCCGCCGACCAGCGGCTGCACGCGGCCGGCGGGCTGCGCCGCCAGTTCAACAAGGTCTTCCCCACCCACTGGTCGTTCCTGCTCGGCGAAGTGGCGCTCTACAGCTTCATCATCCTGCTTCTCAGCGGCGTGTACCTGACCCTGTTCTTCGACCCGTCGATGCAGGAGGTCACCTACCAGGGCGCTTACGCGGATTTGCGCGGCGTGCCGATGTCCCGGGCGTTCGCGACCAGCCTGGACCTGTCGTTCGAAGTCCGGGGCGGGCTCTTCGTGCGGCAGCTGCACCATTGGGCGGCGCTGATCTTCATCGCCGCGATGATGGTCCACATGCTCCGGATCTTCTTCACCGGAGCATTCCGCCGCCCTCGCGAAGCCAACTGGGTGATCGGTGCGCTGTTGCTGATCCTGGGCATGTTCGAAGGGTTCTTCGGCTATTCACTGCCCGACGACCTGCTCTCCGGCACCGGCATCCGCGCGACCCTGTCCGGCATCGTGCTGTCGTTGCCCGTGGTCGGGACGTGGTTGCACTGGGCGCTGTTCGGCGGCGAGTTCCCCGGCGACGTCATCATCCCCCGGCTCTACACGATCCACATCCTGCTGCTGCCCGGGATCATGCTCGCGCTCGTCGGCGTCCACCTGGCCCTGGTCTGGTACCAGAAGCACACCCAGTTCCCCGGCGTCCGCCGCAAGGAGACCAACGTCGTCGGGGTCCGGATCCTGCCGGTGTTCGCGCTCAAGGGCGGTGCGTTCTTCGCGCTCGTCACCGGCCTCCTCGCGCTGATGTCCGGGCTGTTCCAGATCAACCCGGTGTGGAATTTCGGCCCCTACGACCCGGCGAAGGTCTCCGCCGGCTCCCAGCCCGACTGGTACATGGGTTTCGCCGACGGCCTCCTGCGCGTCTACCCGCCGTGGGAGCTGTTCCTCGGCAACCACACCGTGCCGCAGCCGTTCTTCGCCGGCGTCGTCGGCATGACCGTGCTCTTCGGTGCGCTGATCGCCTACCCGTGGATCGAACGGCGGCTCTCCGGCGACACCGCCCACCACAACCTGGTCCAGCGGCCCCGCGACGTCCCGGTCCGCACCAGCATCGGCATGATGGCGCTCGCCCTGTACGGCGTCCTGACGCTGTCGTCGTTCAACGACATCATCGCGCTGCAGTTCGACATCTCGCTCAACGCCACGACGTGGGCCGGGCGCATCGGGCTGCTGCTCGCCCCGCCCGTCGCCTACCTGATCACCTACCGCGTCTGCCTGGCACTGCAGCACGCCGACCACGAAGTGCTCCACCACGGCATCGAAACCGGCATCATCACGCGCGCCTCCAGCGGCAGGTACCTGGAAATCCACCAGCCGCTCGACGGCAAGGCCCTGACCTACCAGGGAGCACCCGTGCCGAAGAAACCCAACAAGCTCGGCGCCGCCGGGCACGCGGTCCCGGGCAGCCTGCTGCGCCCCGACCCGCCCGAAGAGAACGCGGCCCTGGAGGCAGCCGCCCGCCGCGGAGAAATGCGCCAAGGCCTCGGCGGGGAGCCCAGCACGGAAGACGGGGAGGGCTGGCCATGACCCCACCGGACCCCGGCGGCACGGCGATGCCCTCCCGCTGGCAGATCGACGTCCTCGTCTACGAGGAGACCAGCTCCTACCCGGTGCTGCTCCTGCAACCCGGTCACCACGACGACCACCATCAGCTCTTCCGGATGCTGCTCCACGCGGGGCTGGCCGTCCCCACCGTCTGGGAGTGGGAGCGCGGGCTCTGGCCGCTCGCGGCGGGCTGTCACGTGGAGCTGTCGGAAGCCCCGTCCACGGTCACGGTGCACGTGGCCCAGCACAGCCTCACCGTCGGCCTCGAGTTCGTGGAACCACCGTTGCCGTGGTTGTGTGCCGCGTGCAGGCAGCAGCAGGTGCTGTTCGTCCTGCTGCCGCCCCAGCCGCACGCGAACGCCGACGCCCTGATCGTCGAGGACGTCAGTGAGCTGGGCTGGTCGGCGCAGCGACGCGGCTGCTTGGCCGGCACCATCCCGCTCGCGGCTCCATGACCGTCACGCGCTCAGAGGATCGGCGTGCCGCCGGTCACCGCGACGCGCGCCCCGGACACGTAACTGCCGTCGTCGGACGCGAGCAGCACGTACACCGGGGCCAGCTCCGCCGGCTGCCCGGCCCGGCCCAGCGGCACCTGCTCGCCGAACGACTTCACCTCTTCCTCGGGCATCGTCGACGGGATCAGCGGCGTCCAGATCGGACCCGGCGCCACGCTGTTCGCGCGGATTCCCCGGGGCCCCAGCAGCTGCGCCAGCGCCGCGGTCATGTTCGCGATGCCCGCCTTCGTCACGTCGTAAGGCAGCAACTGCGGCTTCGGATTATCGGAGTTCACCGACGAGCTGCCGATGATCGACGCCCCCGGCTTCAGGTGCGGTAAAGCCGCCTTCACCAGATGGAAGAACGCACTGAGGTTGATCGCCAGCGTGCGATCCCACTCCTCGTCCTCGATTTCCTCCAGCGTTTCGTGGCTCATCTGAAAAGCCGCGTTGTTCACCAGGACGTCGAGCCGGCCGAACTCCTCCACCGCCCGCGCGACCAAGGCCCGGCAATGCGCCGGATCGGCGACGTCACCGGGCACGACGACGGCCTTGCGCCCGGCCTCCTCCACCCAGCGCCGCGCCTCCTCCGCGTCGTCGTGCTCGTCCAGGTAGGAGATCAGCACGTCGGCGCCCTCCCGCGCGTACGCGATCGCCACCGCGCGGCCGATCCCGCTGTCGGCGCCGGTGATCAACGCCGCCTTCCCGGTCAATTTGCCGGAACCGCGATAGGAATGTTCCCCGTGGTCGGGCCGCGGGGTCATCTCCGCGGTCGATCCGGGCGGGCTCTGCTGCTGGGCGGGCTGGGACACGGCGAACTCCTCGGCCGACGGTTACGCGAACGGGTCCCTGGTACCCCCGCCCTCCCGCTTCACACGACGTGCGGCCGCATTTCACTCCGCGCGGTTAACCGTCCGCTAACCGGGCACGCCCCCCACGACCGCCGGACACCACCCGCGACCACGGAGGAAAAATCGTGTTCCGTCACACGAAGTTGCTGCAGTTCGAAGCCAAGCCCGAGAAACCCGATCCCGTCTACGCCCACAAGCTCCAAGAGCTCATCGGCGGCGCGTTCGGCGAGATGACCGTGACGATGCAGTACCTGTTCCAAGGCTGGAACTGCCGGGTCGAAGGCAAGTACAAGGACCTCATCATGGACACCGCGACCGAGGAGATCGGGCACGTCGAAATGCTCGCCACCATGGTCGCGCGCCTGCTGGAAGGCGCCCCGGCCACCGCCACCGCCGAAGCGGTGAAGGACCCGGTGATGGCCGCGGTCCTCGGCGGGATGGACCCGCAGCAGGCCATCGTCGCCGGCGGCGGCGCCCTGCCCGCCGACAGCAACGGCTACCCCTGGAACGGCAAGTTCATCGTCGCCTCCGGCAACCTGCTGGCCGACTTCCGCGCGAACGTCGCGGCCGAAGCTCAGGGCCGGTTGCAGACGGCGCGGTTGTACAACATGACCGACGATCCCGGCGTCAAGGCGATGCTGAAGTTCAACCTCGCCCGCGACACCGTCCACCAGAAGCAGTGGCTCGCCGCCATCGAAGAGCTGAAGGCCGACGGCCTCGAGGAAGACATCGCGCCCAACGCCCTGTTCGACGAGGAAGACCAGACGCACAACAAGACCATCTGGCACCTGTCCGACGGTCCCGACGGCGCCAAGGGCAGCAGCTGGACCACCGACGCGGGCATCGAGTACCTCATGGACCCGAAACCGCTCGGCGGCCCCGGCACCGCGCCGAAGCCCGACCCCGCGCTCTACGGCACCTACGCCCCGCTGCAGGACGCCAAGGGCACCGCCAAGGCCAAAGCCAAGAAGAACTGACCCGAAAGGAACACCCATGGCCACTGGAGAAACCGGTTTCGACGACGTCACGTTCGACCTGGTATCGGTGCAGTACCACGCGTTGAAGGCCGGACACGACTACGGCCAGTACGTCCGCGACGCCGACAACGCCGGACGCACCGACATCGCCGACTTCTTCCGGAAAGTGATGGAGGAGGACTCGGCCCGCGCTCGGCAGTGCCACGAATTCATCAAGGAACTGTCGGGCAGTTCCGAATCAGGCCCCGCAGTCTCCTGAGGTAGGCCGGGCTCCCGTTCCGGCGCGGAACGGGAGCCCGGGCTCTACCGCGCGAGGAATTCGAGAGGGCCGGAAGGGTGTGCTTCCGGCCCTGAACGTGGGTGAGCTGTGCTGCTACTTGCCCAGGAGTGCGGTCGCCGACTCGAGGGTCCCCGGACCGTGCTGGGTCAGCGGGGCGGTGACCGCACCGGTGTTGTAACGCCCGCCGTGGGTCAGCGGGGTGCTCCCGGCCAGCTGGGTCAGCCCGGTGAGCGAGGCCAACCGGGTCACGTCGGACACCCCGTTCAGCACCGGCACCCCGACGGGAGAACTCCGTCGGTGCTCGGCAGCAGTCCGCCCAGCAGCGGAAGCCCTGCCGCGGGCGCGTCCGCACGCCGGTCGTAGGCCGGCTGAACCGCCCCGACCGGGGCGGTCGAGGTGCGCAGGCCGGTGACCCGGGTGCCCGCACCGGGGATCAGGGGCTGGGTCGAGACGTTTCCGTGCAGCGGCAACCGGCCGTCGACCGGCGTGACCGTGGCCCGTCCCGGCACCGTGTCCGCCGTCGCCGTCAGCGGCAGAACGGGTAAGTCGGTTGCGGCCAGCTCACTCCCCAGCGGCGCGTTGAGGTGCTGTTCCGGCAGGTCGCCGCTGACCTCGGCGCTCGGCGCCGGATCGTGCTGGAGCACCGGCACCGCGTGCAGCACCGCCGCGGGGGCCGGAGCGTCGGCGGCCGGCGCGGGACCCTGCCGAGTGGCGGCCAGCACCGTGGTGAGGGTCTGCACCGGGCCGGGGTTGGTGACGAGCTGGTCCACCGGCGAGGCGGGCACATCGGGGTTGACGGTCTCGGCCGCGGATGCGCTGCCGGTGCCCACCACCAGCAGGCCGCCGCTGACCAACGCGACCTGCAGGGTCCGCTTCGTCTGAATGCGCATGACAAATACTCCTTCGATCAACACAATGGAAAATTCACAAATGGTTCACTGGATAACGACAGGAACGTCGACAGATGAAGCGCCGAAAATGAGAGCGCGCCGGCTTCATCGGCAAAAATCCGGTATGGATTGACGCCGTTACGACACCTGACGCGGGGGTTTGCGGGCCAGAAGGCCGAACGTGTGTCAGTCCGGCGTGACGCCGGGCTGGATTTCCGCCGCCGTTACGGCTCGGCCCAGCACGCCACTTCGGCGGTGCGACGGCTGCCGTTGTTCCGCGGCAGGTGGCCGCACCGCGTCACCGCAACCGCGGTCGTGGCCGGCGGTGACACCGGCACTGGCCGGGACCACACAGGACGGCATCCAGGATCGTCCACCGAGGACGCCTGCGCCGTGATCCGACCGAGGGTCGGTGTGCAACTGACGGGCGATCGCTGTCGCGGCTACGCGAACCGGAATCGCCACCGAAGACAGGTCGGCCGATTGTTTCCGCGGTCCACTGTCCGCCGTTGCGCGCATGGGGTCGCTCGGCCCCGCAGCATCGGGATCGGCGAGCGACTTTTCGACGTGGCGGCTGGGGGCGTCGGTCGGCGCGACCAGTCCCGTCAGGTCGGTCGCCGTCACGGCGATGCGCCCGACCGCGAGGACGGTAGCGGGAACCGAAGCCGCCGCGTGGGCCACGCTTGTTTCGAGCACATCGTCCAGCCGGCCCGCGTGCGCGGCTGCTCCAGACAGGTCGCGCACAGGGGCAAGGGTGGGTGTCGCGGCGTCGTGAGCGCGCCGCACCAGAGGAACGGAGCCGGTCACCTGCGTCAGCACGGGCGCCTGCGCGTCGACGGCGGTTGTCACGGCAGCCTGGGTACCCGGCCCGTCCGTGACTTGGGCGACGGTACTGGCCGATGCCGTTGCGGTCAGCCACGCGATCGCGGAGACCGCGGCAGCACCCCCGATCACGACCAGCGCACGTGCGAGGATCCGACCGGCATTCACCGTGTCGCCTCCCCGCCTCGTCGCACTAGTCACGATCTCGATCACGCCTGTTCACCGACGCTTCTGCCATCGGCGATCAATCACGCCGATCCGGCCGTTCCACCATAACCACACACCATTCACCACTTCTCCTTCGCCCCACCCGGGGCCGAGCAGATCCCCATTTCCGCACCAATAGTGATGTCGCCGACCAGCGGAAACCCGTCGGCGAAGTCGACCAAGCGCGCAGCGGGTGCAACATAGACGATTCACCCGATATAGTTACAACGACATGGGATTTCGAAGATTTCCCGCAACACGATCGAGGACTGACCTCGCGGCAGGTCTCTACGCGAGCGCGTCCGGATCGTCGGGGTCGTCGAACCAGTAGCCGTTCTCGCCGAGGTAGCGGAATTGGACGGCGGCTTCCGCGGCGACCTCAACGGTGGCGGAGCGGCGTCCGGTGGTGCGGGGTTGAAGGTGGTGCTGTCCGGGAGTCCAGTCGTTGAACGAGCCCACCACGCTGACGCGACCGGGCGGCTCGTCGGCGGGCAAACTGAAGACGATGCGTTTCGCGCCGTTCCCATCGCGGCCCTGACAGATCTTGATCACTCGGCGACAGCCCTCTCGGTACGTTTACGGGAGCACGGGCGCTCGACGCTGAGCGCATCCATGATGCCATCCGGCGCCGGGAATCCCGCCCTCGCCGACGCGTCGATCACCCGATCGGTGATCCGCCGGCGCGAGGCGCGCATCAGCTCACGGCGCGACCGGCGGCCTCTCCGACCAGCAGATCACGCGACGATCGTGACCTCGGCCCGGAACCGGCTCGCGCTCAGACCTTCGGTGTCCACCACGACATACCAATGTCCATCAGCGGGAACAGTGATATCGAATGGTCGTTGTGCCGCCACACCGCCGATCATGCGGTAAGCCGTTCTTTTTTTGTAGGCGTCGGCGTTGGTTTTCGTCATCAGCCGGACGTTCGCCATGACATCGACGTCGACTCGCACGGTGGTGGCCCGTCCGAGCCAGCCGAGGTCGAACACGCTTGCATCGGCAGCCATTGCAACCCCCGGAGAGAGGGAAGTTTTCCTCCGCTCGGCTTCTTCAACCGGAGGCTGGGCGAAAGGCATCACACCTCAATACGGTCGTGCTTGCCAATCAAGGTGTTACATGAGTTATTTGAGTCGGAAATTCACATTCGCGGTCGACGCTGTTTCGCCGGACAATATCCGTGACCGTATTGGCGGATGACGACAGTCACCCACACTCGCCGGTGGCAGCGTCAGGGCCGAGAATTGCCGTGGGCGTCCAGGCCGCTCGGATCGGGCGATGGCGTCAGCCGGTCCAGGATCTCCCTGACGCTGCCGTGGACCGGCAGGGTCTCTTCCAGGCCGAGTGCGACGATCGGCCGCAGCAGTGCTCGCTGCCGGCCGACGACCGCGAAGGGCACCCGGGCCACGGCGGCGTCGGCAACCGTGTCGATCAGGATCGTCAGCACGCGCGCGGCGCAGAACTTGACCGCCGACGTATCGCAAACCAACGCGCGTGGTCGCCCGCGCAGTTCATCAGCGAGCAGCGAGGCGAGCCGGTCGGTGACGGCCAAGTCGAGCTCGCCCGCCGCCGCGACCACGCTCGCATCGGCTGTCCGGGTCACCGTGAACGACGCCCTCGGCGGACGCAACGGATCCCGCGGACGCGGCACGGACATCGACGACATGAGCATGGCCTCCTCGAACCACCCGCGAAACCTCACCGCCGCTGCACCAGTCGCTCTGTTCCGACGCGAGCGAGGTGCGGCGCACGGCAGCCAGCCTGAACCGATGCACCACCACGGTACAACCGGCGAGTGGACGATGCACCATCGTCGCGAGCCCATCACGCGCCACGGAACCCGGCAAACCCGGCGGAGGGCAGCGACTGATGCGCTGAACGCAGCAGCACAGGATCAACCGATCGTGTGGTTCAACGACAGGTGGATACCACCTCCCCACGCGGTGCAGCGCAACGGCTCGACGGTCTTGATCGTCGACTCGACGTGCATGTTCTGCGGCGACCAGGAGAACACCGAACCCGGCCGCAGCGGCCCCGGCATCTTCTTGTGCGCGGGGACGATCTCCGGGATCCAGCTCTGCCACCGGTCGATGTCCGTGTGCAGGCGCCAGATCTCCGTGAGCGACGCCTTGATGAGCACGCCGGCCCGGCTGACCACCGGCGCGGTCTTGTCGACGGAAGGTCTTCGTCGAAGTCAGTCCTTTCGGGACGGTGGACTCGCGGGTCAGAAGATCGCCAGCGGATTCACCGGCAGGCCGGTGGTGCCGAGGATGCGGGGAACCGCGGCCACGAACAGGAACGTGTACCGGCCTTGCTCCTTGCAGACCGCGACGAGTTCCTCACCGCGGGCGCCGTCGATCAGCACGAGGCCGAGCCGGCCGAGTCCCAACCGGTGCAGCGCACCGGGGAAATCGTCCTTCAGCGGCGGAGACGCATCACCGATGTCCCCGGCGTAGACCGCGATCCCGCGGTCGTGCATCCACCGCACCGCTCCCGAGGTCATCCCCGGCAGCGCCCGGCCGTGATCGGGCACCCGGTCCCAGCCCGCCCGCACCACCAAGGCGTCACCCGACTGCACCGCGATGCCCTCCCGCGCCGCCGCGGCCTCCAGGTCATCGACCGTGACCGCGTGCCCGTCGGGCAGTTTGCCGTCCGGGGCCAGATCGAGCAGCACACCCCGGGTCACGATCCCGTCGGCGAACACGTCCGCGGCGCCGTGGGTCACTCCTGCGGGCCCTGAGCTCTCCGTCTGCGCGATCCCGGGATAGACCTGCCCGTCCATGACCATGTGCGACAGCGCATCCAAGTGCGTGACCTCGGGGTGGTGCGTCGTGACGAGCATCAGCTCGGCCATCGCCGGCGGCGGCGAACCGGTGAACGACATGATGGTCTGCACGCCCGTGGTGTCCGCCTGCAGGGCGGCCATCGGCCCGCCCATCAGCGGCGCGGTCGGAGTCTTGCGGGCGAGCGAGACCGCCAATCCCGTACGCGCCTGGGCAACGCCGCGCGCGCGGGCCTCCGCGGTGATCAGGTTGACGGTGCCGAGCTGATCGGTGTCACCCCAGCGTCCCCAGTTGCTCGGGAAGCCGGCCGGGTCGAGGTCCATGAGGATGTCCTTTTGTCCGTGGGATCCGTCAGCCGGGATCGTCACCGAGCCGGCCCGCGATCACCAGCCCATCCGGTGCCCACCTGGTGCCCATCCTGATGGGCAGCGATGGATACAGTCGGGTGCATGACTTCACTCGGACACACCGTGCGAGAGTTGCGGCAGCGGTCTTTCACGGGGCGCCACGAGGGAGTCGCCGTGTTCCGGGACGCGCTGGGCGCACCCGGCGTGCTCTTCGTGCACGGGGCCGGCGGCGTGGGCAAGAGCGCGTTGCTCGACGCGTTCGCCGGCATAGCCACCGAGAAGGGCCTCGAGCCGGTTCGGGTCGATGCCCGGCACCTGGCCCTCGGGCGGGGAGCACTGCCCGTTCCCGTCGGCGACGTGCCCGCCGTGCTGTTGATCGACACGTACGAACTGCTGGAACCGGTCGACGACTGGGTCCGCGAGCAGTATTTGCCGTCCCTGCCGGCGTCGTGCCTGGTGGTGATGGCCGGGCGGCGCGGACCCGGACCGCGGTGGCGCGCGGACCCGGCCTGGCGGGAGTTGACGCGGGTCGTCGCGCTCGGCAACCTGTCGCCCGAGGAAGGGCTCGCCTACCTGACCGCTCAGGACGTTGCCGAGGACATGCATGACCGGCTGCTGAAGATCAGTCGCGGCCACCCCCTCACCCTGTCGATGATGGTGGATGCCGTGCGCCGCGGTGCCGCGCCGCGAACCCTGGCGGACCTGCCCGGCGGGGTGGGCGCGTTGCTGGCGCAGATGCTCGACGAGGTGCCGAGCACCCGGCATCGCACGGCGCTGGAAGTGTGCGCGCTGCTGCTCGTCACGACCGAAGACCTGCTGCGCTCGATGGCGGGCGACGATGCCGCTGAGTTGTTCGCCTGGCTGCGGACGCAGGCGTTCATCGAGGAGTCCCCGTACGGGCTCTATCCGCACGACGTGGTCCGCGACGCCATCACCGCCGACCTGCGCTGGCGCGACCCCGGCCGGTACGCCGACCTGTACCGCAGAAAGCTCGCCGTGTTCCACGCCCAGGTCCGGGCGACGACGAGCGAACGGGAACAGCTGGATCTGACGGTGCAGACCGTCGTGCTGAACGGCACTCGCTCTCCGCACGCCGCGCTGGCGTCGCTGCCGCCGACGATGCAGGTGTACGCCGACGGGCTGCACGATGGCGACCGGTCGCCGATCGTCGCCATGACCGCCGAGTGGCAGGGGCGCGAGCAGGCCGAACTGGTGGCGTACTGGCTGAAGCGCCGGCCGTCGGCCTTCCGGGTCTTCCGCACCGCGACCGGCGAACCGCACGGTTACGGCGCGTGCCTGGACTTGCCCGAGGCCGACCTCGGTGTGGACCCGGGCGCCGACGCGATGTGGGAGTACGCGTCGACATACGGGCCGCCGCGCGCCGGCGAACGGGTCCGGGCCTGGCGCTTCTTCCTCGACCGCGACCACGGACAACGCCCGTCACCGTCGCTGACGCTGTTCGTCGCGTGGCAGATGCTGGACATCCTCCTGATCGGCGACGACACGGCGTGGAGCTTCGTGGGCGCGTTCGACGACGGTGAGCTGTGGACACCCTCGATGGAATCTCTCGACTTCTGGGCCGCTGACGAAGCCGCCTACACCGTCGGCGGGTCGCGGTACCCGGTGTTCGCGCACGACTGGCGCCGGACCGGCATCGCGAAATACACGGATCTGCTGCACGCCGGTCAGCTGGGCGTGCCGACGCGGCCCGCCGAGCAGGTCCTCGGCGAAGCGGTGCTGTCCCAGCCGGAGTTCACCGACGCCGTCCGCTCGGCCCTGCGCACCTTGCACACGCCGGAACTGCTGCGGTCGAACCCGCTGGTGCGATCCCGGCTGGTCCGGCAGCACGGCCGAGCCGGACGCACCCCCGCCGAAACCCTGCGGGATCTGCTCGACGAAACCGTCGCCGCGCTGAAGCCGGATCTCAGCGTGCTGATCGATCGTACGTTCCTGCGACCGACCGGCGTTCAGGAGCGCGTCGCGGACTCACTGCACCTGTCGTTCAACACCTACCGGCGGCACCGGGACAAGGCGATCACGCAACTGACCGAATTGCTGTGGGACCGCGAAACAGGAAACGGCCCTTCTTCGGCAACCACTCGATGATCCGCACGGTGTCACCGCGGCGCGGCCGCCGAACGGAGCGCGTGCACGGCGGTGGCGACGTCGTGCCGGGTACTCCAGCGCCCCAAGGACAGCCGGATCGCCGCCAGCGCCCTGTCGGCCTCGATGCCCATGGCGGTGAGCACCGGCGACGGGGCGTGAATACCGCTGTGGCAGGCCGAACCGGTGGAAGCGGCGATGGCTCGCGCGTGTTCCAGGACGCGGTGGCCGCGAGTGCCGTCGACGCTGATGTTGAGCGTGTTCGGCAACCGCTGCTCGACCGGGCCGTTCAGGCGGACGCGGCCCGGTAGTGCCTCGACGAGTTGCTCGTGCAGCTCGTCGCGCAAGGCCGTGATCCGATCCGCGGCGCCCGCTGCGAGGTCATCGGCGGCCAGCTGAGCGGCAGCCCCCAAAGCGACCGCCAGCGCGACGTTCTCGGTGCCCGCGCGCAGCCCGCGCTCCTGCCCGCCGCCGTAGACGACGGGCTCCAGTGCCACGCCGTCGCGCACGAACAACGCGGCCGCACCACGCGGCGCGTACATCTTGTGCCCGACCACCGTCAGCAGGTCGACCCCGAGCCGCTGGACGTCGACCGGGATCTTCCCGCACGCCTGCGCGGCATCGCAGTGGACGAGCGCCCCGTACTGGTGCGCGAGCCCGGCGATCGCAGTGATCGGCTGCACCGCGCCGGTCTCGTTGTTCGCCGCCATGATCGACACGACCGTGCGGTCCGCGACGGTCCGCAACGCCGCGTCCAGGGCGTCGAGGGCGACCAATCCGTACTGGTCGACCGGCAACACCGTGACGCGGGTGCCGTGCAGCCGGTCGAGCGCCCGGGCCGTTTCGAGCACGGCAGGGTGTTCGGTCGCCTGGACGATCAGGTGTGCGCGCCGCGCGCCCGGCGCGAGCACGCTGCCGCGCAGGGCCAGCAGGTTCGCCTCCGACCCGGACCCGGTGAAGACGATCTCCCCCGGTCGCGCGCCGATCAGGTCCGCGACCCGCGCACGCGCGGCAGCCAGCGCGCGCCGCGGCTCGACGGCGTAGGCGTGCTCGCTGGAAGGGTTGCCGAAGAAGTCCGTCCAGTACGGCATGGCGGCCTCGGTGACCTGCGGGTCGAGCGGGGTGGTGGCGTTGTAGTCGAGGTAGACCGGCCCGGCTCGCAAGCCGGCCGGCGGAGGGGCCGCTTCGGTCACACTCGAGGTCCTTCACGTCGGCTCTCCTGGTGCGCACACTGGGTCATTGCTCGACCGGCGGAAGGTCGATCGCAGCCCAGACGGTCTTGCCGGTGGAGCGCTGCTCCTGCCCCCACGACACGCTCATCGCGGCGACCATTCTGAGCCCGTAGCCGCCGCTGGCCGACGGCGGCCGCGGGCACACGGGGTCAACGCACGTGTCGTCGACCTCGACCCCCAGCCAGCCGCGTTTGCGCAGCAATCGGACTTGACGCGGCGGTTCACCGTGCCGGAGCGCGTTCGACGTGAGCTCGTCGACCACCAAGAGCACGTCCGTCCGCTGCTCTTCGGTCAGGTCTTGCAGCAGCCGGTCGGCCCAAGCCCGCACCCTGGACGACTCACTGAGGTCATCAGCCACCTCGATGGCCATCACACGCAACTGGTCGTCGAGTCGAGTCGTCCACTGTTCGGTCGGCATGAAGACCGCCCTTCTGCTCCGCGACGGCCGGGGAGCCTGCGCTGAAGGACGGTTACCCACCCGCCCAGTGATGAACCAGGCCGAGAGCCTCGCGAAGGGGACCACGAGCGACGGGAGGGTGATCAGGGAGCGAGTCCGGCCAAGTGGTGGTCGAGCAATTCGATCTGGCGGCGCGCCGGAAAGGCCACCGGGTCGAACAGGGCCTGCACGACCAGCCCGAGTGTGAAGGAGAGAGCGTCGGCGGCGATGGTCGCCGGATCCCCCGGCCGCAGATCACCGAGCCGCTGAGCCTCCGCGACGAGGCCGCGGAGCCGGTCCCGGCTGGCCCGGTACTTGGCCGCGTACGTGTCGCTCAGCGCCGGGTCGGCCAACGCGACGTCCCATGAGGACACCCAGATCCGGTTGCCGGCCGCGGCTTCGCCGGTCAGCGGCAGAACGTCGAGCAGCACGGCGCGTAGCGAAGCCAGCCCTTCGACGGCGGTGCGGCGCGACCGGGCGCCGGTGCGCTCGTCGAGCAGCGCGAGCGCGTGGGTGAGCAGCTCCTGCTTGCCGGTGAAGTAGTGGGTGAGCAGACCGGTGGTGGCCCCGAGCTCGGCGGCGACGGCGCGCATGGTCAGGCCGCCGAAACCGTGCGCGGTCAGGACCCGCCAGACCGCTTCGGAGACATCACGGCGGCGGGCTTCGTGATCTCCCTTGCTCCGGGGCATGGTGCTATCGTACATTCACATAACAAGCGTTGGGTAAACTGGGGGCACCGTGTTCTTCCTGCCACTGACCGAAAACGCCCGGCTCGCACCGCTCGAACCGTGGCACGCCGAAGAATTCGCCGAGCACCTGCACAAAGCCCGCGAGCACATCCGGCCCTGGGTCGGGCCGGCGTTCGTCACCGACGACGTCGACGGTGCGCGGGCGACCCTGCGCCGCTACGCCGAGCGCCAGGCCGCGGACGGCGGCCGCCTCTTCGGCCTGTGGCTGGCCGGCACTCTGGTCGGCGGCGTGATGTTCGTGGAGTTCGACGCGCGCCTCGGCTCCTGCGAGATCGGGTGCTGGCTGGAACCGGCCGCCGAGGGGCATGGCCTGGTCACCCGCGCCTGCGAAGTCCTGCTGGACTGGGCCTTCGCGACCCGCGGCCTGCACCGCGCGGAATGGCGCTGCCGCGCCGACAACACCCGCAGCTCGGCGGTGGCCGAACGCCTGGGCATGGTCCGCGAAGGCGTGCTGCGCGAGTACTGGCCGTACGAAGGTACCCGGTACGACAAAGAGATCTGGGCGATCCTCGCGCCGGAATGGCGGATCCGGAAGGCTGACGCCGGGCCGGTCCCAGGAGGGTGATGGCCGGCTCGGGACAGGGCTTACGCACGCCGAAAGCCGCCGCGTCGGAAACCGCGCGGCGGCTTTCGGCTCGAGGCGATCAGTCGCCCTGGGCGGTTCCGCCGTCCTGAATGTCACCACCGGCGCAGTTGTACGGCGACTCACCGGAGGCCTCGTGCTCGCCCGGCGAAAGCACCGGCACGCCGATGCCCTGGGCGACGTCGCGCACCGGGACCTGGACGCCGAGCACGTTGACGTTGTTGTCGCACAGGCCGCCGACGACGTTCAGGTTGTGCACCGCGTCGAGGCTGTGCACGTTGGCCAGGCCGACCTGACTGTTGTGGTCGGCCGGGTGTCCCGCGATGTCGAGGCTGGTGGCGGAGGCGGACCCACCGAACGCGGCCAAGCCGGCGGCGAGAGCGGTCGCGACGAATCCGAGCTGCTTGATCATGAAAGAGAACTCCTATGCGCCGCCGAGGGAAAAGGGCGGGGCGCCGCTATGGTCGTGGTGAATCGATCTTTTCGGCGGATGGAGCCGACGTGCGGTTCAGAGACTCAGTTGCCCTGGCTGGTGCCGCCGTCGTTGACGCCACCCGAAGCGCAGTTGTACGGGGACTCGCCGCTGGCCTCGGTCTCGCCCGGCGACAGGACCGGCACTCCGATGCCGTTCAGCGAGTCATGGACCGGCACCTGGACGCCGAGCACGTTGACGTCGTTGCCGCAGAACCCGACCGTGCCGTTGACGTTGTGCAGGGCATCGACGTTGTTCAGGTTGACCACGCCGACCTGGCCGGTGTAGTCGTAGCCGGCGTGGCCGTGGTGGTGCCCGTGGTCCTCGTCCGGCGTTCCGGCGGCCGCGATCCCGCCGGTCACGAACGCGCCGGCCGCCATGGCGGCCGCGACGAAACCGATCTTCTTCAGCATGGACGACTCCTTGATCGAGGGGTGAGCCCGCCGCAGCGGCAATGAAACTGCGTCTCGCGTCGGTGGGGAGAACATACTGACGCCGCGCAATTCGTTCCAGCCCGATCACCGATCGTGTGGGGTGCGCGAGCCTCTGACCGGGGATCTTATAACCCGAATGGGTGCGCACCAGACGTCCGGAGACATTCATATCGGAGAAGAACGACACCATTCCCCACGCCCAGGTCGAGGTGAACTTCGATTGCGCCGACGAATGGGGACGTTGTTCAGATGCCAGGTCGGGCATTCGGATACCCGATAACCGGACGTTTGCCGGCAGGCAGCTCTCCACCCACCCATTACGCACGGTGGCCTGATCGCTCGCGTTCTCCTTTTCGCGTCACGCTTTAGAGCTTCATTCTCGCGTCCATCCTGTCCCACTGTGTGACAAGGTCGCCTATCCGATCCTTCGAAAGAGGAACCGTCCGGCCGTTCCTACGCTTCGACGGGGACACCTGCCCGATTGTTGGCCTGAACCCCGTTCCCGGTGCACGGCAAAGGAGTCGTTCGTGATGGATTACGCAGTGCTCGTGGCGTCCGCGGTGTGCTACGCGGTGGGGATCGTCGCCCAGAGCGTCGCCGCCCGCCGGGCCGGGCACCGGCCGGGTGCGGGACTGGGATTGCTGGCCCGGCTGGCCACCGATCGGTTGTACCTCCTCGGTTTCGCCGGTCAGGCCGGGGGCTTCGCGCTGGCGTTCTTCGCGCGCGCCTCGTTGCCGCTGTACCTGGTCCAGACCGCGTCCTCCTCGGCGATCGGACTGGCCACGGTGTTCGGTGTCGTCGTCCTGGGCTGGCGGATCCGCGTCGGAGAGGCCGCGACGCTGGTGCTGCTGGCCGCCGGGCTCGTCGTGCTCGCGGGGTCGTCGGCGGCCTCGGTGGCCACAGACCTCGAGCCCGCCGGCACCGTGACGCTCGCCGTCGTCGTGCTCGGGATCGGGCTGGCCATGATCCCCGCCGGACGGACCGGGACGTTCCTGCCGGCCGCGGTCCTGTCCGGCGTGGCGTTCGCGGTCGTCGCGGTCGCGAGCCGCTCGCTCGCCCACCAGGATCTCCTTGCCCTGCCGGGAAATCCACTGACCTGGCTGATGCTGGTCGCGGCCGTGCTCGGCCAGGCGTCGATGGCGGTCGCACTGCAGCGCGGCCCGGCGGCGGCCGTCGTGGCCACGGCCGACGCCACCACGATCGTGCTGGCGTCGGTCACCGGCATCACCGTGCTCGGCGACCACGTCCTCGGCGGACGCGGCCCGTGGGTCGCCTTCGGGCTCGCCGTGGTCGTGTGCGGTGTCCTGCTGCTCGGCGCGCAGTCGCGCACCGGCGCGACCCGGCTCGCCCAGGAGGCCGTGTGAACCCGCGTCCGCTCGCGAGCGTCTCGGTCGACCTCGACAACCTGTGGGCCTACCTCAAAACCCACGGTGACTCCAGCTGGCAGGACCATCCCAGCTTTCTCCCCTCCGCGGTACCACGGCTGCTGGAGATCCTCGGCGAGCAGCGGCTCACGACGACGGTGTTCGCGGTGGGCGCCGACGTCGTCCGCGAGGACGGCGCCAAGGCGGTCGCCGAGATCGCCGCGGCGGGGCACGAGGTGGCCAACCACTCCTTCGGCCACGAACCCTGGCTGCACCGCTACTCCCGCGACCGGCTCGAGGACGAGCTGAGCCGCACCGAGGAAGCGATCGTCGCCGCCGGAGCGCCGCGGCCCCGCGGCTTCCGCGGTCCCGGCTACAGCGTCACGCGCGACTTGGTCGAACTGCTCGCCGAACGGGGTTACGCCTACGACGCCAGCACCCTGCCGACCTGGATCGGCCCGCTGGCCCGCGCGTACCACAACCGCAGCGCGCCCGCGGGAGCCGCGGACGAGCTGTTCGGCGGCGTTTCCCGGGTGTGGGCACCGGTGCACGCCTACCGCTGGCGTACCTGCGAGGGCAGCTCGCTCGTGGAACTGCCGGTGACGACGATGCCCTTGCTGCGCACGCCGATCCACTGCTCCTACCTCCTGCAACTGCACGAGGTTTCCCCGAGATTGGCCCGCGGATACTTTCGCGCCGCACTGCGGCTTTGCCTCGCCCGCGGAGTCTCCCCGTCGCTGCTGGTGCACCCCACCGACGTCCTGGGCGCCGCCGAAGCGCCCGGCATGGAGTTCTTCCCCGGTCTGGCGGCGGCAGGCGGCCGGAAGGTGGCGTGGCTGGGCTGGGTTCTTTCCGCGCTGCGCGAGCACTTCGACGTCGTCGGCACCGGTGAGTACGTCCGCCGGACGGACGTACGGCGCACCCGCCCGGTCACGCGGCTGGACGTCGGGAGATGACCGCGTTCGCCGTCGTCACGCCCGTTCGCTCCGAGACGCGGGCGGTGACCCTGCTGCGGATCCTCGCGTGTGCCACCGTCGGACTGGCACCGGTCGAGGGCTACCTGACGGCCGTGCAAGGCCAGCTCGGCAAGCTCGCGCCCGCCCTGCTCACCGTGACCTGGCTCGCGGTGCGGATCCGGCAGCGCCGCCTCCCCCGGCCGACGCCGTTGCACGCGGTGCTCGCCTCGCTCGCCGTGGTGCTGGCGGCCACGGCGGCGCTGCATTCGAACGGTCCCTTCACCGCCGAGTACACCGTGCGGTGGCTGCCGTTCCTGATCGTCACGGCGGTGCTCGCCGACGTCGCCAGCCAGGAAGTGCCGATCCGCCGGCTGCTGCTGGCCGCGGCCGCCGGCGCGACGGTCGCCGGCGCGGGTGCCCTGTACAGCCTGGTCGTCGATGGTCAGGCCCGAGCGAGCGGCCCGCAACCGGACCCGAACGACCTGGCCTATTTCCTGGTCGCGGCGCTCCCCCTGCTCGCGGCCCTGAATCGGCGGCGCTGGAGTTTGCCCTTGGCTGCCGCCGGAGTCGTCCTGGTGGTGGGGGCGGCGGCGACGTTCTCACGCGGCGGCGCGCTGGGGCTGGCCGCCGCGATCGGCTGGCTGCTGCTGCGCCGGGTGCTGCCGTGGCGGGTGCTGGCCGCCGCGATCGCTGCGGTCGCCGCATTGGGCGTCGGCGCGTTGCTGGTGGCCGGACCGCAGCTGAACCGCGCCCTGCAGGAGAAGAGCTTCATCGCCGCGTCCAATGTGGACACACGCGAGCTGCGCTGGCAGGCGGCCGCCCGCATGCTGACCGCCCACCCGGTGCTCGGTGTCGGCCCGGGCGGGTTCCGTGAGCAGTACGCCGCCGAGTCGCACAACGCCGAAGTCGACGAGCAGACCCCGGTGGCGCACAACATGTACCTCGAAGTCGCCGCGGAGCTGGGCCTGCCGGGGTTCGCGCTGTTCGCCGCGGTGGTCGGCACCGCCGCGGTGGCGAGCGAGCGGACGGTCCGACGGGCAAACTCCAGTCCACAATGGACGGAAGCGGTCGCGATCCAGGCGTCGCTGCTCGCCGTGCTGGTGACCTCGACGTTCCTGTCCGAGCAGTACTACCTGCCGTTGTGGTCGCTGGCCGCGCTGACCGTCGCGGCCGAAACCCGGATTCGCCGAGAAGGAGAGGGAAGCGCCGATGCGGGTGCTGCACGTGATCAGTGAGCTGGGGCCCGGCGGGGCGGAAACGCTCGTGGCCGGGATGGCCGGCCGGGGCGAGGAGTACGGCTGGGTGTCCGCGGTAGCCAGCGCCGGGGGTTTCCGCGCCGACGCACTGGCCGCGGCCGGCACGCCGGTCTTCCCCGTCCCGCTCGCTCGCCGCAGCAAGGCGGGCGTGCTCAAGGCGGCTTGGGCCACCCGCCGCGCGGTCGCGCGGTTCCGGCCCGACGTCGTGCTGGCCCACAACGTCGGCGCGAGCCTGGTGGCCCGGCTCGCCTGCGCGCCCGGACGGCGACGGCCGCTGCTCACCGTCTTCCACGGCGTCGCCGAAGACGACTACCCCGCCGCCACGCGGATCCTGCGCCGCACGTCCGACGCCGTCATCGCCGTTTCCCCCGCCACCGCGGACCGGCTGACCGCGGCGGGCCTCGACCGGCCGGCGGTGATCCGCAACACCGTGTTCGCGAGCCCGCCGGTGCTCGGACGCGCGGAGGTACGCGCGTCGCTCGGCGTCCCGGAGCAGACACCCGTCGCGCTCTGCCTCGCACGGCTCGAGCCGCAGAAGCGCCACGACGTGCTCCTGGACGCATGGGCGGCGGTCGAGCGGGACGCCGTGCTGTGGCTGGCCGGAGACGGCAGCCTGCGCGCGGACCTCGAGCGGCGCGCCGAGGCGCTGGGCCGCCGGGTCGAGTTCCTCGGCACCCGGGCGGACGTGCCCGATCTGCTCACGGCGGCCGACGTCACCGTCCTCACCAGCGACTGGGAAGGCCTGCCGCTGGCGGTATTGGAGTCGATGGCGGCGGGCCGGCCGGTGGTCGCGACCGACGTCGGCGGGATCGGCGAAGTCCTCGCGGAAGGCGGCGGGCTCGTGGTGCCGCCCGCGGATCCGGCGGCGACGGCCGAAGCGCTGAACACGCTGCTGTTCGACGAGGACGCACGGAAATCCGCGGCCGCGGACGGGCTCCGCACCGTCGAGCGGGACTACGACGCGCACACGCTGATGAAGGCCTACGACGAACTGCTCCGAGGTGCCCGGTGAAGGATCTCCTGACGCGCGTCTCGCTGAGCGTCGCCGTGGCGCTGCCGGCCGGAGCGCTCGTGCTCCTCGTCGGCCTGACCCGCGGCACCGAGTACCAGGGCCGGGTGAGCCTGCTCGCCGGGCCCGTCGCCGCACCGGAAGCGGTGCCGCAGTATGGCGAAGTCGTCTCCCTCGCCCTGCCCGCGCTGGTCGAGCTGGCCCGCAGTCCGTCCGTGCTGCAAGCCGCGGCTCCGGCCTCCGGGTACCGCCCCGACGAACTCGCCGAGCGAGTTTCCGTGGAGCTGGTTCCCGCGTCAGGCCTCGCGCGCCTCTCGGTCCGGGCGTCCTCGGCGGAGCAGGCCGGGGGGACCGCGACGGCACTGGGCAAGGCGATGATCGACGCCGACCTGCTCGCCCCGGCCGGCAAGCTCCGGCTGCTGGACCCGCGGCCCGAGGTGATCGCGGTGGCCCCGGACGCTCCGCTGGTGACCGGGCTGGCGCTCGTCGCGGCGGTCGCGGCCGGTCTGGCGACAGCGGCGCTTCGCCGCCTCTCCCCGGCCGGTGGAACCGGCTCGGTGCGCCGGGCGCTGGCCGCGGCGGGCCTCCACCGCCCGGTGTCAGTCCTGCGGGAAGGCGACCCCGGGACGCCCGACCGGCTCGCTGTCCTGTGCCGCGCGGCCGGACGTGCCGTCCGCGTGCTGCCGGTGAGCCCGGACCTCACCGAAACCGCGGCGAAGCTGGCAGCAGGTCTGCCGGACAGCGAAAGCGGAGACGGCTCGTCGGTCGTGGCGGTCGCGGCCGGAGGGCGCGGTCACGACGAGCTGACTGCCACCGTCGCGGTGCTGCCGGGCGACGCCGTGCTCGTGGCGGTGGTGCTGACATGAACCCGAAACAGCGAGCCGTGCTCCTCGTCGCGGCCGTCGCCGGAGTGCTGGGTGCTTGGCACGCGCTCGCGCCGTCGTGGCGGGTTCCGCTGCCGACGGCCGCCAACCTGCCCGAGGAACGGCTGCAGGACTTCCGCGACGCCCTGTACTTCCCGATCCGGGAGTTCCTCGGCGGCGGCAACCCGTACGACCCGGCCGCGATGTTCGCGCACTGGCCGGTGCGCCAGGACTTCAACCTGTACCAGCCCTACCACCTCCTGCTGCACGCGCCGTTCGCGTTACCGGATTACCGGGTCGGCGCGGTCGCGTTCTCGGTGTTCTCGTTGCTGCTCCTGGTCGCGCTCGCGGCGCTGACGGCGCACTCGGTCCGGCGGTACGTCCCGGCACCGTTCGCCGTCACCACGGTCGTGGTTTCCGCGCTCCTGGTGGTGAGCCAGGTCGGGAAGGCGCAGCTCTACGTCGGCCAGATCAACCCGCTGATCGCCCTCGGCGCGGCGGGCGCGCTCGTGGCGCGCCGCGACCGGCCGGGCTGGGCGGCGGTGGCGCTCGCGCTGGCGTGGCTGAAGCCGCAGTACGGATTTCCCTTGGCGCTCCTGCTCTTCGTCCGTGGTTCGCGGCGGGTGGCGCTGACGGGCACCGCGATCGCGGCGGTCGCCAGCCTGCCAGTGGTGGTGCTGCTGGTGGTCCGCGGCGGTGGACTCGGCTCCTTCGTCGACGTCGTCGCCGCGAACCTCACCCACGCGCGGGCGACCGACTACGGTGCGGTGGATTCGCTTACGGCGCAACGGATCGACGTCGCCGCGGTGCTGTTCCGCGTCACCGGCTGGGCACCCTCCGGCGTCGAGCTGGTGGTGTTGGCCGCTGTGCTGGTCACGAGCGCAGTGCTCGTCCGGCGCCTGGACCGGGTCTCGGCGACGCCGGTCGCCGACCTGCTGACGTGCCTCGCCGTGGTGGTCTGCGTGGTGCACCAGCCCGGCGACGTGCTGATCGCCGTACCCGCGATGGCGGCGACGGCCGCGTCGTGCTGGCGTCACCGCGCGGAGCCTGGCCGGCGTCCGGCGGGCCTCACCGTCCTCGCGCTGGCCGTTCCCTTCGCACACCTGTACACAGTGGACTCCGCGGTCGCGTCGGCGCTCGGGGCGCGAGCGGCGGTCACGCTGGACGGGGTCGCCGTGGTCGCCGCGTGGAGCCTGGCGGTGTTCGCCGCAGTCCGGCTGACACGGGTGCGGGCCGCCGAACCCGCGGTGGCCGTATGACGGGCACGCTCGGGAGCCGTGCGGTCCGCGGTTCCCTGTGGCTCGGCGTGGTCAACCTCGTCAGCAAGAGCAGCCAGATGCTCGTCACGCTCGTGCTGGCGGCCCTGCTCAGCGAGGGGCAGCTCGGGGCCGTGGCGCTGGCGGTCGCGCTGGTCAACCTCGGCCAGGTGGTGCAGTCGATCGGGGTCTACGACGTGATCGGCCGCACCGAGCTGGACCCGCGCCGGATGGCGGGAACCCTGCTGACGCTGAGCGTGGGCGCCGGGCTGTTCCTCGCCGCCGCCTTGGTGGCTGCCGCCGGCCCCCTCACGACGCTCCTCGGCACCCCGGAAGCCGCCGGTCTGGTCCGCCTGGCCGCGCTCGGCTTGCCGTTCTCGGCGGCGGGCGGCGTCCAGATGGGCCTGATGCACCGGGAGCTCGACTTCCGCCGCCGGATCCTGCCCGACGGCGGCGGCGCGGTGCTGGGTGCTTCGCTGACGGTGCTGCTCGCCGCCAGCGGGGCCGGGCCGGTGTCCCTGGTGCTCGGCCTGGTCGGCACGGCGGTGGCACAGCCGCTGCTCGGGACGCTGGTCGGTGGCGGGGTCCGCCCTCGCTGGGACACCGCGGCAGCCCGGGAAGCCCTGCGGTGGGTCGCGGTGGTCGGCCCGGCCGCGGTCGTGGCCGCCCTGCTGGTCAATCTCGACTACCTGGCGGTGGGGCACGTGCTCGGGCCGGCCGCGGTCGGCGTCTACTCGCTGGCCTACCGCCTCGCCTGGGTGCCGTACATCATGGTGGCGGTCGTGCTCGGCGCGGTCGCCTTCCCCGTGTTCACGCGGTTGCGGCGCGAGGGCCGGCCGCTGGGCGAGGCCGTCGCCCGGTTCACCCGCGCGGTGCTCGTGGTGACCGGTGGCCTGTACCTCGCGCTGGCGCTGCTCGCCGACCGGGTCGTGCTGCTGGGCGCCCGGTGGGCGGACGCGGCGGGCCCGCTCGTGCTGCTGTCGGGCTACGGCGCGGGGATCTGCCTGCTGCAGATCTGGTACCAGGCGGTGAAGGCCACCGGGCACGTCCGGCGGTACCTGGCGCTGGAGACGACGCACCTGGTCCTGCTCGCGGCCGGCCTGGTCCTGCTGACCGACGCGGGCATCGGGGCCGTCGCCGCCGTGCAGCTCGGCGCGGCGTGGCTGGTGGTGCCGCTCACCTGGCGGGTACTGCGCGGGGCCGGGGTGGCGCCGTCGTGGACGGAACTGGCGGGCGTGCTCGGACGTGTCCTGCTCGCGTGCGCCGCCGGGGCCGTGCCCGCCGTCGCGCTGGCCCACGCCGGGTGGTTCGGGACCGCGAGCTCGTGGCCGGGCACCGTCGCCGAGGGCCTCGTTCTCGTCGCGGGATACGCCGGCGCGACCTTGCTGCTGCAGCGAAACGCACTCGCCGAACTGCGCCGGGGTGATCGCGGGTGAGAGTCGTGCACGTTTCGCAGCCGGTGACGGCGGGTGTCGCCGTGGTGGTGCTGGAACTCGCGGTGGCCCAACGAGACCGGGGCTGGTCCGTCGCCGTCGTGTGCCCTCCGGGCCGGCTCGCCGACCGCGCCCGTGAACTCGGCATCGACGTCCGCGGCTGGCCGGCGAGCCGCTCCCCCGGCGTGCGCTCCGTCGGCGAGACGCTGCGGCTGCACCGGCTGCTGGCCGAGCTGGACCCGGATGTCGTGCACCTGCACAGTTCGAAGGCCGGGCTGGCCGGCCGGCTGGCCGTGCGAGGCGGCCGCCCCACGGTCTTCCAGCCCCACCTCTGGTCCTTCGAGACCGCACGCGGACCGCTGCGCCGCGCGACCGCGGCGTGGGAACGCTTCGCCTCCCGCTGGACCGACCTCGTCGTGTGCGTGAGCGACGACGAGCTCGTCGCCGGCCGGGCCGCCGGGGTGACGGCCGTAGCCGAGGTGGTCTGCAACGGCGTCGACACCGTCCGGTTCTCCCCCGGCGACCGGACCGCGACCCGCCGACGGCTCGGCCTTCCCGAACGAGCCCCGATCGCCGTCTGCCTCGGGCGGCTGGCCGAGCTCAAGGGCCAGGACCAGCTGCTGTCGGCGTGGCCCGCCGTGCTGCGGCGTGTGCCGGACGCCCAGCTCGTCCTCGCCGGCGACGGGCCGATGGGCGCCGTGTGGCGGGAGCGGCACCCCGTGGCGGGACACGCATCCGTGCGGTGGCCGGGGCACACCGACGAGCCGGCGGCGTGGTACACCGCCGCGGACGTCGTCGTCCTCCCGTCTCGTGCCGAGGGAATGGCCCTCGTGCCGCTGGAGGCGATGGCGTGCGCCCGGCCGGTGGTCGCGTTCGACGTCGGTGGCGTCCGCCAGAGCGTGGCGACCGCGGGCGCGGTGCTGCCGCCGGGTGATATCAACGGCCTCGCGGACGCGGTCGCCGCTCGTCTCGCCGACCCGGAACTGGCCGCGCTCGAAGGAAAACACGGCCGCCGCCGCGCGGAGGTCTCCTTCGACCGCGGCCGCATGACCGACCGGATCGCCGCCCTCGTCGACCACCTCAACCGCCGGGAGCACGTCTCATGACCCGCATCGCCTACCTGCTCACCCAGGACCGCGGCGGCCCGGTCGACGTCACCGTGCGGCTGGCCGCGACGCTGGCCCGCGGCGGCGTCGAGGTCCGGGTCTTCGGGCCCGAACCCGCCCGCGGCGCCGAGCTGATCGAGGGCCGGCACGAAGAGCTGCAGGTGGCCGACAAGGAAAACCTCGCGGCGGCGGGCCGGGCACGCGCCGCGATCCGCGCGTGGCGGCCGGACGTGGTGCACGCGCAGGATCGGCGCGCCGGCTTGGTGATCGCCGGCCTGCGGGCCGGCCTCGGCGCCCGGCCCGCCCTGATCCAGACCTACCACGGCGTACCCGACGACGTGGCCGAGCCGTGGTTCCGCGGCGAGCGCACCGACGGTCCGTCCACGTACACGAGGACCGTCCTCGCGGCGGACGCCATGGTCGCGCGGCTCCTCGACCGCACGATCGTGCCCGCCGAAGCGATGGGCCGGTTCTTGCGCCACCGCTTGAAGGTGCCGGCGGCCCGGCTGGCGCACATCGACAACTGCGTCGATCCCGCCGAGCCGAACCCCCCACGCGGACCGGTGCGGAACCTGGTCTTCGCGGGGCTCCTCGTGGAACGCAAGGGAATCCTCGATCTGCTGGCCGCGTTGGCCGTTCCCGGCGTGCTGCCCCAGGATGCCCGGCTGACCGTGGCCGGCGACGGCCCGCAGCGCGCCGAGGCGGAACGGGTCGCGCAGGCGGCCCCGCTGGCCGGTCGCGTCACCTTCCTCGGCTTCCGGCCGGACGTCCCGGCGCTGCTGACCGAGGCGGACGCGCTGGTCCTGCCGTCCTTGATGGAGCAGCAGCCGCTGGTGGTCGCCGAAGCGATGGCGGCGGGCAAGCCCGTCCTCGCCACCGCGACCGGCGGCGTGGCCGACATGCTCGACCTCCCCGGCGGCCCGTCCTTCCTCGCCCCGCCCGGCGACGTCACCGCGCTCGCCGGCCGGCTGCGGGCCTTGTTCGCCGAACCGGACCCCGGCCGGGTCGGCCGCCTCCTGGCCGAGCGCGCCCACGCGCGGTACCGGCCGGAAGCCTGCGCACAACGGCACCTGGCCCTTTACGAAGAACTGGCCCGGGCACGCTCCCGTCCGCAGCCTCGAACGCCTGCCTGACCCGGCGGGATCAGGCAGGCTCCGGCCAGACGCGTCCTCGCGCGCAGGTCGCCTGCGCGCCTCCGCACTCGACTCGAGTTTCGCCGGCGAAACGAGCACGATCCCGTCCGCAGCCTCCAACGTGACCGGATCAGACAGGCTCCGGCCGGGCACGTCCTCGCGCGGCGGCGGCGGCCGGAAGCCTGCGCGCCTCCGCACTCGGCTCGAGTCTTGCCGGCGAGACGAGCATGATCCCGTCCGCAGCCTCGAACGTGACCGGATCAGACAGGCTCCGGCCGGGCACGTCCTCGAGCGGCGGCGGCGGCCGGAAGCCTGCGCGCGTCCGCACTCGGCTTGAGTTTCGCCGGCGAGACGAGCACGATCCCGTCCGCGGCCTCGAGCGTGATCGGCGCGGGAGCCGGGCTCGGCGAAGTCGGCGTTGAAGTCGGCGGCGGCGAGCCGGGCTCCACGAGCCCTTCGGGCGGAGTCACCGTCTGCGTCGCCGCGGTGGTGTTCACCGCGACCCAGCCGTGGCTGAACGTCCGCGTCCAGACGCCGTTCGGCAGGCGGCCGGCCGCGTCCACCGCCTCGCCCAGGCCGCTCTCCTGCAGGTCGGACCACTCCGGGTCGCGGTAGTCGTCGGTGGTGGCCGGAGTCCAGCAGGTCCGGGGCCCGGCGAGCAAGGCCGCACTCGCGTACCCGGCCCGCTCCTCGCGGGCGTTCCTCGTCCGCGTCACCAGCAGCAGCATCGACTCCCCCAGCGCCGCCTGGGCGCGCAGCTCCTGGAACTCGTTGCCGCGGAACGTCAGGAGACCACCGGTGCCGCCGTCTTCGCGGAAGCCGAAGTTCTCCTCCATGGCACCGCCGAAGCGGGAATGCGCGGTCCACCGGCCCGGCACCAGGTGTGTCTCGGACACGTTGGGCACCAACAGCTTTCCCGCCTTCACAAAGGCATCGCCGACGCGGGAGAGGAACGCGTCGAGGCCGTCGCGGAGCTTGCGGTCGGTCTCCGCGACGTTCGCCGTCCCGGCGAGCGTCGCCGGCGAGTAGTGGCTCAGCGAGTTGAAGTCGTTGTCCGCGAGGATTCCGTCCCAGCCTTCGCGGGTCGTCTCCGCGACGACGGCGTCGGTCCAGGCCTGCTGGTAGTCCGCGTTCCACACGGCCATCTGCCAGTGCTTCGGGTAGCCCTGCCATTCGATGCGGCGGCCGTTCTGGTCCGTGGCGAACCAGTCCGGGTGGTTCTGCTGCGCGGCGACGTACCCGATTCCGCTGGGCAGGAAGGCCGCGTCCCGGCCGCCGTCGACGGCGCCCGGGTAGTTGCGGGTGCTGGAAAGGTCCTTGTACACCAGCACCTTCACCTGCGGGTTGAGCTCGCGCAGGTGGCGCATCGCCGCGCTCTGGTCGGCGTTGAGCACGACGACCTGGTACCGCTTGGCGGCCAGCTCGATCTCGCGGGACGTCGGCGGCTGACCGATCCCGTACCACCACGCGCACGGCGCCAGCGGTTTCGGCGGCGGCGCCGACAGCTCCTGCGCCGAGCTCTTCACGCACCCGGAGAGGCAACCGGCGACCAGGACGAGCAGCCCGGTCCAGGCCCGGAGGCGGTTCCGGCGCATCAGCGTTGCCTTCGGCACAGCAGTTCTCCCACGGTCAGGATGATGATCTTCACGTCCAGCCAGAGCGACCAGTTCGCGATGTAGTAGTTGTCGTAGCGCGCCCGGTCGGCGATCGAGGTGTCGCCGCGCAGGCCGTGCACCTGAGCCAGGCCGGTCAGCCCGGTCGGGACGCGGTGCCGGGCCCAGTAGAGGTCGTGCACGGCGGAGAACTCGTGCACGAACACCGGCCGTTCCGGACGCGGCCCGACCAGCGCCATGTCCCCGCGCACGACGTTCCACAGTTGTGGAAGCTCGTCCAGCGACGTCCGGCGCAGGAACCGGCCGACGGGACCCACCCGGCTGTCCCCGGCGACCGACCAGCGAACCTGCGAATCGTCCACAGCGGACTGCCGCACGCTGCGCAGCTTGTAGAGCAGGAAGGTACGGCCGTCCATCCCCACCCGCACTTGCCGGAAGAAGACCGGGAAGCCGCTCTCCAGCAGGACGGCCAGCGCGCAACCGGCGATCACCGGGGCGAGCACGACGAGCGCGGCCGCGGCCAGCGCGGTCTCCACGAAGCGCTTGACCCACCAGCTGGGCCGCCGGGTCGGCGCGCCGCCCAGCCACACCAGCGGATAGCTGCGGAGCCGGTCGACCCCGGGTCCGTCCGGGCAGAGCTCGAAGAGGTGCGGCAGCACCAACGTGACGCATCCTGACCGGTGGGCGCTGATCGCGGCGGCTACGACGGTGCCGTCCTGATCGTCGCCGGGGGCGAGGATCACCGTCCCCGCGCGCAACCGGGTGATGGCCTCGCTGAGGTCGCCTCCGATCGTCTCGATCGGCAGGCCGGCCGGTGCCGGATCACCCGCGGGCACAGCCATCCCGACCGGCAGCAGGCCGAATTCGGGGTGTTCGAGCATGGTGCGGACCAGCTCGCCGCCGAGCTGCCCGGACCCCACGACGACGGCTCGGTCGCACCGCCGCAGCCGGCGGCGCCCCCATCGGCCGAGCGCGAAGACCAGCGGACGGACGCTTTCGCCGAGTACGGCGGAGAACAGGACGACCTCCTGCATTTCCGCGGTATCGATGCCGTCCATGCCGGTCACGAGCCCCACGCCCGTGACGAGCGCGAACGCGAGGGCAGCGGTGGTGACGGAGCGCGGAAGGTCCTGCAACCAGGAAAGCCAAAGACGGCGGCGGTGCACCCGGCCGCCCACCCGGACACCGGCCAGCGCCACGGCGGTCACCGCGGCACCTGCGAGTCCGGGGGCCGTGCGCACCACCGCGGTGACCCAGGCGGCGCAATCGAGGGCGACCAGCAGAACGGCCACGGCGTTGACCCGGGCCAGAAACGGGCGCGAGCACGCCGGATCTCCCGGCCGGGTGTTCGGCCGCGGTCGGCGCGGAAAGGGCAGAGATTCGGCGACGACCGCGTCTCTCAGTTCGGTCATCGGTCTCGGCCTCTTCGGGGACGATCGGTGGTGGTCATTTCTTCCTTTTCTTCTCGCGTCAGCCTTTCGAGGCGAATCCGGTTCTATCGAGTGAAGCTGACGCCCATCCTTCCGGGGGACATTCAAGGCCGCTAAAGAAACCACACAACATAGCCGACTACGTGCTGCCGACCAGTCGGAGATCGATGCCGGTCGAGTGACAACACGATCGAACAAAGGAACTGTGGTGCACGAAGAAACCACCTTGGCCACTCTCTCGGAACCCGCCCGCGCCGCGAGACCGACCGGAGGACGGGCACACGTCGTGTTGCCCGCGTTCAACGAAGAAGCGTCATTGCCGGCCCTGCTGCGACGGCTCGCCGAAGTGGCCCGCACCGAGCAGCTCACCGTCTGGGTCGTCGACGACGGTTCCGCCGATGCCACCGCCGCGGTCGCCGGATCGGGGTTCGACGGACTCGACGTCCGCGTCGTGCGCCACCTGGTGAACCTCGGACTCGGCCGCGCCGTGCTGTCCGGGCTCCGGGCAGCACTGGAAGAGGCCGGTCCCGACGACTCCGTCGTCGTCATGGACGCCGACGACACGCACGATCCGGCGCTGATCCGCAGGCTGCAGGCGGAGATCGACGCCGGCGCGGACGTCGCGATCTGCTCGCGGTTCGTCCCCGGCGGCGACGACCGGACCGCACCGCCCGCGAGGCGGATGTTGTCGCGGGGCGCGGCGAAACTCTTCCACCACGCCCTCGACGTCGACGGCGTCCGGGACTTCACCAGCGGCTACCGCGCCTACCGCGCTTCCCTGCTGACCCGCGCCTCCGCCCACTGGGGCGAACGGCTCGTCGAAGAGCAGGGTTTCGCGTGCATGGTGGAGCTGCTGCTCAAGCTCCGCCACTGCCGGCCGGTCATCACCGAGATCCCGCTGGCCCTGCAGTACGACCGCAAGCAGGGGCCGAGCAAGCTCAAATTGCGCCGGACCATCGTGCAGTACCTGAAGTTGCTCGTTCGCGACCGGCTGAGCCCGGCGCCCTTCCGAAAGCTGTGACCCACCGGTGACCCCTTCGACCACCGCCCCGCACGTCGCCGTCATCGGCGGCGGCATCTGCGGCCTCGCCACCGCCCACCGCCTGGCCCACCGCGGCACCCGGGTGACCCTGCTGGAGTCCGGCGACCAGCTGGGCGGCCTGGGCACGTTCTTCCCCCACGACGACCGGTGGATCGAGCGGTTCTACCACTGCATCATGCCCTCCGACTCCGGCCTGCTCGAACTGCTGGACGAGCTCGGCCTGAAGGACTCGGTCCGGTGGCGGGCCACGACGATGGGCATGGTCGTCGACGGACGGCGGTATCCGTTCAACTCGGCCTTCGACCTCCTCCGGTTCGCCCCGCTGCGACTCCACGACCGGCTGCGGTTCGGCCTGATCTCCCTGCTGCTGCGGCGGTTGGGCCGAGGACGCGACCTCGACACGCTCCGCACCGAGGACTGGCTTCGCGGGCTCTACGGCGACACCGTCTGGGACCGGCTCTTCGCGCCGATGTTCGGTTCGAAGTTCGGGCCGTCCTTCGGCGACGTACCCGCGCTGTACCTGTGGCAGCGCCTGGGCCGCGAGCGCAACGTGGCCACTCGCGGCTACCCGGCCGGCGGCTACAAGGCCGTCATCGACGCGGTGCGGGCCGCCATCGAACAGGCCGGGGGAACCGTACGCACGTCGACCCCGGTCCGGCGGCTGCACAGCGCGGGCGACAGCGCGATCATCACCCTGAACGGCGGCGAGGTGATCGGCGCGGACCGCGTGGTGTCGACCGTGTCACTGCCCCTGTTGCGACGCATCGCCGACGACGCTCTCGCCGCCCGGCTACCTCGCACCGACCTGCCCTACCAAGGGGTCGTCACCGCCGTGTTCTTCCTCCGCAGGCGGCTGACCGAACACTATTGGACCCCGGTGGTGCGGTCGGGGACCGAGTTCGACGGTGTCGTCGCGATGTCCGAGCTCGCCGGCACGGAGGCCTACGGCGGTCGCCACCTCGTCTACGTCATGCGCTACACCGATCGCGACTCGCAGCTCTACCTCGACGACTGCGCGGGCATCGCGGCGCGCTGGTCGGCTCAGCTGATGGGCCTGTACCCGGAGCTCGGAGCGGAAGACGTCGAGGACGTGCGGGTGTTCAAGGCGCCGTTCGTCGAGCCCGTGTACCCGCTGGGCTACCTTTCCCAGCGTCCCGTCGTCGCGGTGGCGGGCACGAACCTGCTCCTGGCGACGACGGCCCACGTCTATCCCGAGGTCACGAGCTGGAACTCCAGCGTCGCGCTCGCGAACGACGTCACCGACCGGATCGCGGCCGAACTCGATCAGCCCGCGACCGCCGAACCGGTCCGGTGAACCAGAACCGAACCGAGGGCGGCCACGACCCGGGCAGCGGCGGTCCCGTCACCGTAGGGCGACGGGATATGCCGGAGGCGCTCGCGGTGGCCGGCGACATCCTCGAGCCACCGAGCGGTTTCCTCCCCGATCCGCGGTCCGGCCGGCACCCGCACTCCGAACGTCCCGGCGATCTCGGGGCGCTCGGTGCTCCGCCGCACCACGATCACCGGTCGCTTGAGGACACTCGCTTCCTCTTGGATGCCCCCCGAATCGGACACGAGCACCGCCGCTTCCGCGGCCAACGCGAGGAACGTCGTGTAGGCCTGGGGCTCCAGCACGACGAGCGGTTCCAGCAGCCGGCTCAAGCCGAACCGGGCGACACTCTTCGCGGTCCGAGGGTGCAACGGGAACACCACCGGCACCGGCAGCCGGCCCAGCTCATCGAGGATCACCGCCAGTGGCCCGGGATCGTCGACGTTCTCCGGCCGGTGGATGGTGGCCAGCGCGTAACCGTCCCGTACCAAGCCTCGACCCGCCAAGACGGCTTCACGTTCGCGGGCGGGCGGGAGCGCGGCGAGCAACGCTTCCACGACGGTGTTGCCCGTGACGGCTATCCGTTCGGCGGGCACGTTTTCCGCCAGGAGGTTCTCGCGGTTCAGCTCGGTCGGCGCGCAGCACAGGTCGGCGAGGTGGTCGATCAGCACCCGGTTGTGTTCTTCGGGCATCGCGCGGTCGTGGCTGCGCAGCCCGGCCTCGACGTGCACGAGCGGAAGACCGTGCGCGTTGGCCGCCAGCGCACCGGCGAGCGCCGAGGTCGTGTCGCCTTGCACGATGATCACCCGACCGGGGTGGGTCGCGAGAACGTCGTCGAGGGCACTGATCGTCCGGCCGAGCTGCTCTCCGCGCCGGCCGCCACCCACACCGAGTTCGTGGAACCGGCTCGACGGCGGAAGATCCGCGCGGATGCGCGAGTAGAGCGACTCGTCGTAGTGCTGTCCGGTGTAGACGACGGAGCATTCGTCGCCGAACAACCGCATCAGCGGGGCGAGCTTGATGAGTTCCGGGCGGGTCCCGCAGACGAGCGTCGCCCCGCCGACCTCCGCGAGGAGCACCTCCGGGCAACTCGTGACAGCTTCCCGCGAATCAGCGGTGATCGACATGGAATTCCTTTGTGACGGCGATGTTCGCCCGCACGATGACGGACAGGAAGGTCCAGCTCTTGCTCAAGAAACTCATGGCTCTGGCCGCAGTGGCGATGGTGACCGCGGGCTCCTCGTCGGCCCCTCGTGCCGATGCGGCGCCCGCTCTGCTCCTCCCCGATCTCCGCCAGGTTCCTCCAGGCTGCGCAAGCGGAAACGCGGGCGACTCCTCGCAGTGCGGCAACTGGGACGTGTGCATGGTCGTCGACCCCACCGCGCCCAACGGGCGCTGCGTTCCCCCCACCGCGGCGAAAGCCGTCCGGCTGCGCTTCACCAGTTCGGAAGAAAACGTCGGCGACGGACCCTTGCTGCTCTACGGTCGTCGCGACAGCACGCGGCAGGACACCATGTCCGTCCGCCAGGCGTTGCGCAACGGCGCCGACGGCTCCATACCGGCCGACTACGACTCCGCGCAACGCGCCACGCGAGCCTTCACCTACTACGAACCCGCCTTGGCACACCAGCACTGGCACCTGATGAACTTCGAACACTTCGCACTGGTTTCCGCGTCGGGAAAGACGATCGTCACCGACCGGAAGAACGGGTTCTGCCTCGGCGACCGGTACCCGGTGGCCGACATCGGCCGCCTGGCCCACGTACCGGGTGACAGCGGCGCGGACGCCGAGCTCGCCGAGCGCCTCCGCGCGAACCAGTGCCGCCACCACGAACCGACGGCTCTCGAAGTGCTGGAAGGCATCTCGGTCGGTTCGGGCGACGACTACAAGTACGACGTCGATTTCCAGTGGCTGGACATCACCCGCGTGCCTTCAGGCACCTACGACCTCGTCAACACCGTCAACGACGACAGGACGCTGGCGGAGAAGGACTACCGGAACAACTCCTCGGCGGTCTCGGTGTCCATTCAGTGGCCGCAGGGCCCGCCAGGACCGAACCAGGCGATCGCGGCCGGGCCCGCCGTCCAGTTCATGCGTGCGTGCCCTGGCCGGCCGCGCTGTCCTTGACAGTCGTGTTTGCCGGGTGGGACCGATCCCGCTTTTCAAGCGGAGACCGGTCCCACCCGCACCCGGCTTACGCCGGATTTCCGTGCCCTGAGCCGGCTTCCGAACACACAACGGGCGGCCTGGGCACGGAGGATCAGTGGCCCTGACTCGTTCCGCCGTCGACGACGCCGCCCGCGGCGCAGTTGTACGGCGACTCGCCACTGGCCTCGCTCTCACCCGGCGACAGGATCGGCACGCCGATGCCGTTGAGCGAGTGCCGGATCGGCACCTGGACGCCGAGCACGTTGACGTCGTTGTCGCACAGGCCGAGCGTGCCGTTGACGTTGTGGAGCGCGTCGGTGTTGCCGAGGTTGAGCAGGCCGAGCTGGCTGGTGACGTCGTAGCCGTGGTCGTCGTGCCCCGCGGGGGTACCGGCGGCGGCGACCCCACCGGCCAGGAACGCGCCCGCCGCCGTGGCGGCGACGACGAAGCCGAGCTTCTTCAGCATGAATTACTCCTTGATTGGGATTTCGCGAAACGGAACGGCGGCGAAGGTGTGTTCGCCGTCCCGTCTGAAGAAATTACCGATGTGGCACGGATTACTTCCACTTCGTTCCCCGATCGTGTGGGTCCCGCGCGCCGCCGACCGGGAATAGTTGACTCGATGGGGGCCGGCCCGTTCATTCGGCGGCCTTCTCGATACGGGGTGACCTGCCTTCGACGACCGCGGGGCTTGCCGTCGGACCGCGCGGGCCGTCCGCTGCATGATCGCCCGCACCCGGCGTCGAATTCACACGTAGAGACTGCGTGCGGCGGCGTCGGTCAGGCAGAGCGCGGGAATCGCGTGGTGGACGAAGTCGAAGTTGTTGACGCGGAGGCGGCCGTCCGGCCGGATCTCGTCGTAGGTCTGCTGCCAGACGTCGTCCCCGTTCCGCTGGTCGAAGGGCAGGTAGGCAACCGAGATCCGCTTGTCGGGGGACTCCCAGAGGCCGTTCGTTCCCCGCTTGAACGGACTGCTCTTCCCTCCGGTCAGCGAAGTCGCGCGCTGCGGGAAAGAATGCGTGTAGAAGCGCACGCTCTTGCCCTTGAACGTGCTGCGCCGGCTCGACAGCTTCAGCCACCCGCCCATGGCCGCGATCATCGCGTCGGCGAAGTCCTCGGGCGGGTCGAAGACGAAGATTTCGTTGAGCTCGTCGTTCATGAAGGCCTCGACCTTCGGGTCCTGCTTCATCGCGGCCACGTTGTCGGTCAAGAACTTCGCGAACACGTTGCACCCGCTGCTGTTGGCGGAGATCGCGACGTGGGAAAGCGTGTCATCCCTGACGGACAGGATGTCCCCCTGGATCGCGAGAAGGATTTTCCGCAGCATCGCCGCGGAGTACAGCTGGTAGTCGCGCAGCTGCTGGGTGACGGGGTCGAAGACCCGGCTGATCTGCGGGAGCACGATCACGTACTGCTTGTTCGCCTGCCGCAACTGGTAAGGAAAACCGAAGGAGACCTGCTGTGCGGACAGGAACGGCATGTCGACGTCGTAGCCGGCGTCGGCGCGCCGGCCGGCGTTGTACACCCACCAGTTCCAGATGTCGAAGTACAGCCAGTCGAAACCGAAGGGCCGGAAGTGCACAAACCGGGTCTCGTTCTTGCTCTGGCCCGGGATGTGCTTGTAGTGCACCAGGAACGGCGGCGGTTTCGAGACATCCAGGTCCATCGGGTAGGCGACCGCGATGAACTGCGGCGGCCGCTCGTTGCCGTCGTAAGTCACGCTGTACACCTTCACCGTGTAGCCGGCGGCCGGTTCGTCGACGAAGGCCAGGTTGAGGATGTCCCACTTCGCGAACGCCGACTTCTTGAAGATCGGCGACTTCAGGAACGGCCAGGAAATCGGCGTCGTGATCTTCGGCAGAGGGCGGGGGTTCCAGTCCCGGTTCCGGGCGAAGTAGGGCCTGCTGTTCGCCCGGTCCGCGGTTTCCTTCTTGCACCGGGCCGCGTCACCCAAGCAGTAGGTGCTGGGCTCGAGCGGCACCGCCGACCCGTTGGGCGGGTTGCTCAGCGTGACGCCTGGCTCGAGCTGCTCGGTGACCACCTCGGCGCCCGCCTCGTGCTTGGCCAGCACGGTGACGGCCACGTAGCGGAGGACGTCGCGGATGGTCAGTCCGGCGGGGTCCAGGTCGTGGTAGCGGGTCACCAGGGCCGGGTCGGACCAGGCATACGCCCGCAGCCCCGCGAGGATCCGGGTGCTCTCGCCGTCGGCGGCGGGCTGGTAAAGATCGTCGAGACCGTCGGCGCCCTCGATGCTCGGGTCGGACAGCCAGTTCAGCGCGGCGAGTTCTTTGCCCGGCCGGATCGGCACGACCGCCTTCACCCACGGCGCGTTCAGGAAGGCGTTGCGCTGGTGATCCCCGTCGAGTTGCAGCAGCCAGCCCAGCGAGCTGCCCAGGCGGGCCGGCGCCGAGTCGGCGGTGATGAAGTAGTTGTCGCGCCGGTTCATGTCGCCCTCGTTGGCCCAGCCGACGGTGTGGTCGTCGAGACCGGTGGGACTGTCGCGGACGATGTGCTCGACAGCGGTCTCGATCGACGGGTCCCGCACCGGGCCGCCGCCGGGTGTCTCGAGCCTCGGGTCGCCCAGCCGGTCGAGCTCCGGCGCGAAGGTCGGGTGTGCCTCGTGCAGCCGGGGCCGCCACCACTCGGGCGCCACGAAGTACAGCATGGCCTCGACGTCGAACATCGAGTTGATCAGCTCGGCGAGCTTGTGCAGCAACGCGGGCTGGGTCGGCCGCTTGCCGTCGATCCGCATCAGCTGTTCGAGCAGTCGCCGGTAGACCACCACGCGCTCCTCCTCGCGAAGCACGTCGTAGTCGCGGATCTGGATCTTGCTCGCCGCGGCCACCCGCTGCTGCGCCGCCGTCAGGTACGCCTCGCGCTGCTTCTGGTCCAGCTCGAGGTCCCGCTTCGCGGCGAGCAGCTTGTTCTGGTCGCTGACCTGCTTGCGCTTGTCGTCCGTGGCCCGGTAGGCGACGGGCACGGTGAACGCGAAGAGCTCGTTCCGCTCGCCGTGCGCGTTGTAGAGGAAAACCGAAAGCGCCGGCTGGTTCGGATCGGGCGTGCCCTTCGGCGCGTCCTCGGTCTTCCGGCCCAGCTTGAGCTTCACCGCGGCGGTTCCCGCCGTCCAGCGCACTTCGCCGACCTTCACCGGTTCGTAGCCGTCCCTCGGGGTGAGCTCGACGTCGGCGATCCACCAGCCCGTCCCGGACCCGCCAACCGGCCGGATGTAGCCGTTGAACGGGTAGCCGAACTGGACGACGACGTCCTCGGTGTAGTCCTCGGGCATCGGCAGCTCGTTGGCCGGGGCGACCGCGGCCGCGGCCGGCGGTGCGGCGATGTGCACCAGCTTGGCCAGCCCCAGCACCGCCCCCGGGTCGTCCACGAAGGACTGCCAGCACAGCTGGGTGCCGAGGTCCTGCACCTGCACCCCGACGCGACGCATCTTGCGGCGCAGCTCGTAGTTGATCAGCTTGTCGGTGCCGTTTGCCAGGACGTAGCGGCGGCTCGAGGTGTCGGTGGTCTCGGTGACCGTGCGGAACGTGGTCTTGAAGCTGCGCTTGATCTCGGTGCTCAGCCGTTCGCTCTGCTGGCGCATCTGCTTGTGCGTCTGTTCTCGCGCCTGCTTCTGCGTGTCGCTCATGTCCATCGTCGCGGTTTCGTTGGCGTCGCCCCACACCCACCGCTGGTTGGCCGACACCGAGAAGCCGAGCTTGGTGTTCCGCTCGTTCTCGTCCTTGACCGCCGTCGACACTTCGTCCTCGAGCTTGCTTTCGCTGGTCCGGCTCTGGGTGATTTCCTGCCCCTCCTCCACCACGCGCTCGACCAGTGTGCGCCGGGTCTGCGACTCGATCAGCTCCAGCGAACTGCCCGGGCTGAGCCAGACGTGCTGGACCGGCGGCCCTAGGAAGGTGTCGAACTCGAAGAAGTACTGCCGGAACAGGTGCACGATCCCGACCGGGGAGAGGCTGACCCGGTTGAGCGCCTCCGCGCGGCTCGCGGTCTCCAGCGGGTCGAGCATCCGCTGCAGCCCGCGGAACTGCGAAGTGTCCACCTCGCTCTGCCCGGGCGGGGTGAACAGATCGGCCAGCGTGGGGACGAGGTGCTGCTCGGCAAGGTAGCTCAGCAGGCCGGCCACCATGGATTCCTTGGCCGCCATGGCTTCCACCAGCGCCCGGCGCTTCGCCTGGTCGGTGGGTTCGACCGCGGCGGCGCGGCGGAACAGCTCCGGGGATACCTCGGCGGCCAGGATGGTGTCGAGGCTCTCGCGGGACAGCAGGGGCAGCCAAGTCGCCGGGGCGCGCGGGTCCTTGTCCTTGATCCGCGTCCGGATCAGGTCCGCCAGCACCGACGTGAGCAGCGGGTTGTACGAGTCGGCGGCCGGCGCGTCGCCGGTTTTCAGGTCCACCGAGTCGCTGGTCGAGGCCGCCTCGGCGGTCAGGTGGATGACGGCAGGCACGTAGGTCGCCCGCGGCGTCACGACCCGGGACAAGGCGGCGAGCACGGTGTCGTCGACGCGCCGCAGTGCCTCGACGTAGCGGGCCACCGTGCGCTGCGACCGCCAGCCCAGCAGCGGCTGGATCAGCCCGTACGACTCGCTCGCGTAAGGCAGGGCACCCGCGAACTCGGTCAGCGGCCGTCCCGTGGTGACCCGCCCGCCACGGACGGCCCGGGCAGTGTCTGCGCGTTCGCGACCGGCCCGCCGGCCGCAACGGCGAACGGCAGGACCGTCCACGGCTTGCCCGCACCGGACGCCCCGGCGAGGAACAGCTCCCGGTTCGACTGGGCGGCCGGCGCGACGAACGAGATCGTCTGACTGGTCCCCGGCGAGCCGACGACCTTGCCCGCGTACTGGCGGCTGCCCGCGGCGTCCTTCTCCAGGAACGCACCCCCGAGTGTGGCAACGTCCAGGAACGCACCCCCGAGTGTGGCAACGTCCGGGTACCGGCGCGGATCCTGCACATCGGCGCCGGCGGGCAGGGCGAGCGCGATCCGCTGGTTGATCCCGAACTCGCCGAGCGACGAGGCCTGCACGGTGTAGGTCCAGACCTGGTAGTAGGACGTACCGCCGGTGTTCACCGGGGTCCTGCCGGTGAAGGTCACGGTCAACGCCATGGTGTTCCCCCGATCGTCGGCCGTTATCGTCCTTCGCCCCGGTGCCGGGGTGGAGGAGGCAGGAGGTCGGACCAAAGGGAGAGGCCGAGCGCGCTTTGGGGCCGCGGTCGCGCACTTCGGCGTGTCCTTGCGGGCAGTGAGGGGGACCGGCCAACTCGTCAGCCGAGCCGGTCGAGAGACCCGCTCTGGACGGCGAGCACCGTCAGCGTTCCGTTCGCCAGGCCGGTTGTCGCGTGCCACGCCGTGGCGCCCGGGCGGTTGCCGCCGCTTGCCCGGGGGTGAGCGGCGGGCCGGTGTTGCCGTCGCCGGTCACCGTGCCGGACTGGTCGCTCGAGTACTTCTCCGATCAGGACGACGATCGATCACCGGACAGCCGTCAAAATCGACACTAATCGCCACTGCCCGCAGACACAAAGAAGCCCAGGCCACTGGCCTGGGCTTTTGCTCCCCCGCTTGGACTCGAACCAAGAACCCTCCGGTTAACAGCCGAATGCTCTGCCAGTTGAGCTACAGGGGAATGTCGCTCACTTCCGGTGCCGGTCTCTCGACCGGCAAGAAGAACTTTAGCCCATGCCCGCACACCCTCCGCACGCACCCCCCACTTGGCGCAACCGCCCCCTCGCGGCCGTTTTCCTGGACAATGGACAGTCGGACGACCTACGGATGGAAGGCGTGGACACGGATGAAGAAGTTCCTGCTGGGGGCAGGCCTGGGGTACGTGCTGGGCGCCAAGGCAGGCCGGGGGCGGTACGAGCAGCTCGTGCGCACCTACCGCCGGGTCGTCGACCATCCGATGGTCCAGGGTGCCGCCGGGGTTGCCCGGGCCAAGATCAGCGAGAAGGTGCGCCGCTAGATCTGGGCCACGAAGAACACGCGGCGGAACTCGAACCACGTCGTCCCGTCGGCGCGGGTCGGGTACGCCGCAGCCAGCAGCGGGGCCAGCTCCGCGCGGAACTGCTCCCACTCGACGTCGGACAGGGCCGCGCGGATCGGGCGCAGTGCCGTCCCGGTGATCCATTCGAGCACCGGTGAAGACCCTCGCAGGGGCTGCACGTACGTCGTCTCCCAGGCGTCGACGCCGCAGCCCGCGTCGGCCAGGACGTTCGCGTACTCCAGCGGGCTCGAGACCGCGTCGTCCTCGCGCAGCACCACCTCGGCCAGCCGGGACGACCACGCCGGGGACGCCGCCAGTTCCCGCGTCAGCGCGTGCGAAGGCGCGTTGAAGTTGCCCGGCACCTGGATCGCCAGGTACGCGCCCGAGGGCAGCGAGGACGCCCAGCCGCGGAGCAACGAAGAGTGGTCCGGCACCCACTGCAGGACGGCGTTCGACACCACGACGTCGGTGTCCGGCGCCGGCGTCCAGTCGCGGACGTCGAGCACGGAGGCGTCGAGGCCACGGGCACGGGCAGCCGTCACCATTTCGGGTGAACTATCGCCGCACTCCAAAGCAGCCGAAGGCCAGCGTTCCCGGAGCGAAACCGTCAAGTTGCCAGGTCCGCAGCCGAGGTCGACGACGCGGCGCGGCGACGTGGCGCCGATGCGCGAAACCAGGTCGTAGAACGGCCGGGCCCGCAGGTCGGCGTAGTCGAGGTACTTCTCGGGATCCCACACGGCCGCCTCCCAGCTAAGCAGTACGCTTGTACTGAGTACGAGCGTACTGCTATTCGGCGGGGCTGACCAGCTTCGCGGCGGCCTGCTCGGCGATGGCCGCCACCAGCTCGGCGTCGGTGCCCGGGTCGGGCCGGACCTGCAGGATGCTGCCGTCGCGACCGGGCACCTTGCGCTGGACGAACCACGCTCCCCCGGACCCGATCTCCTGCCGGTGCCGCGAGCGGATCGAGCCCTCGACGCGCTGGTAGGCCTCGCGCGGCACCTTGCCGGGCGCGGCCAGCCGGAAGCGGACCGGTGGCAGGTCGGCCAGCAGGACCGCCGCACCCGCCGTGCCGACCTCGGCCGACTCGGTCAGCGTGAACACGCCGTCCGCCCAGGCCGCCTTGCCGACGAGGTGCCAGCCGACGCGCCGCGCCCCACCTTCGGCCGGGACCCACAACCCGAGCTGTGTCACGACGAGGTACCCGCCGCCCTCGACCGGGGCGCTGTCGACGACGTCTTCGCCCGAATCCAGCGAACCCGCGAAGTCCGGAGGCGTGCGATCACCCAGCAACCGGCGCAAGAAGCTCATCTCAGCCCCACGCGCCGGCGGCCGCCTGCTCGCCCAGCGACTTCTTGTACTGCTCCAGCGCGACGAGGTCGCCGAACAGCGCGCGGTAGTCGTCCGGCGCTTCGACCGGCGAGAGCCGCTGCAGCTTGCCCTTGATCTCCGCGATCTGCCGGCCGACGAGCCCCTCCTGCAGCCGGGCGAGGATCGAGGAGATGTACCGCGAGTCGACTTCGTCCTTGGCCTGCAACGGTTCCACGGCCAGCTCGGACAGCACGCGCCGGACCGTCCCTTCCGGACAGTGCGGGGCGGCGGCGTCCAGCAGCGACGGCCCGGTCAGGCCCGAACCCGCACCGCCCGCCTTGAGCACGGCTTCGTGCACCGCGACGTACACCGGGTGCGTGAACGCCTCCAGCGGCAGCGCGTCGTACTCCGGCCCGGCGATCGCGGGCTGCTGCAACGCGGCCTTCAACGCCTCGCGCTGGACGGCGAACCGCGGGTCCTTCGGCGCCGGACGAGCCACATCCTGCGTCGCCGAAGCGGCCGGAGCCTCCTGGGCACCGACGCGGGCCGATTGCTTGAGGGGCGCGCCGCCGCGCCGGTCGGTCGCGCCCGAACTGCCGCGGACCCGGTTGACCACCTGCGCGACGTCCTGCCAGCCGACCCACCAGGCGAGCTTCGACGCGTAGCCGTCGCGGGCCGCGCGGTCCTTGATCGACGCGACCATCGGCACGGTCTTCTGCAGCGCCGCGACCTGGCCGTCGACCGAGTCGAGGTCGTAGTTCTTGAGCGTGCTCCGGATGACGAACTCGAACAGCGGGGTCCGCCGCGCGACCAGGTCCTTCACCGCGCTGTCGCCCTTGGCCAGGCGCAGCTCGCACGGGTCCATGCCGTCCGGCGCGACCGCGATGTACGTCTGGCCGGCGAACGTCTGGTCGCCCTCGAACGCCTTGAGCGCGGCCTTCTGGCCCGCTTCGTCACCGTCGAAGGTGAAGATCACTTCGCCGCGGAAGGCGTCGTCGTCCATCATCAGCCGGCGAAGCACCTTCATGTGGTCCTCGCCGAACGCCGTGCCCGACGACGCGACCGCCGTCGGCACGCCCGCCGCGTGCATCGCCATGACGTCGGTGTAGCCCTCGACCACGACGACCTGGTGCCGCTTCGCGATCTCGCGCTTGGCCAGGTCGAGGCCGAACATGACCTGGGACTTCTTGTAGATCGGCGACTCGGCGGTGTTGAGGTACTTCGCCGAGATCCGGTCGTCGTCGAACAGCCGCCGCGCGCCGAAGCCGACGACCTCGTTGCCGACGTCGCGGATCGGCCAGACCAGGCGCCGGTGGAAGCGGTCCATCGGGCCGCGCTGGCCCTCCTTGGACAGCCCCGCCGTCAGCAGCTCCTTGACCTCGAAACCGCGCGTGAGCAGGTGCTTCGTCAGCTTGTCCCAGCCGCCGGGGGCGTACCCGCAGCCGAACGTCTTGGCCGCGGCGGCGTCGAACCCGCGCTCGGACAGGAAGTCCCGCGCGGTGCGCGCCTCATCGGTGACCAACTGCTCGGCGTAGAACTCCTGGGCGGCGCGGTGGGCCTCGATCAGCCGGCTGCGGCTGCCGCGGTCACGCTGGATCGTCGCGCCGCCACCCTCGTAGGTGAGCCGGATGCCGACCCGGTCGGCCAGCCGCTCGACGGCTTCCACGAAGGTGATCAGGTCGATCTTCTGGACGAACTTGATCACGTCGCCGCCCTCGCCACAGCCGAAGCAGTGGAAGGTGCCGTGCGTCGGGCGGACGTTGAACGACGGGGTCTTCTCGTTGTGGAACGGGCAGAGGCCCTTCAGGCTGCCCCCGCCGGCGCGGCGCAGCGCCACGTACTCCCCGATGACCTCGTCGATCCGGTTCCGATCGCGCACTTCCGCGATGTCGCTCTCCCGAATCCGTCCTGCCACGCCACCCACTCTAGTCTTCCCCGTCTCCCCGGCTCCGCCCGTGTGCGGCACACTCGGGACATGGCCTCCACGCCCACCGCCCAGGACACCCTCGCCACGGAGTTCGCCGCCCACCGCGGTCACCTGATCGGGGTCGCCTACCGGCTGACCGGCACGCGCGCCGACGCCGAGGACGCGGTGCAGGAGTCCTGGCTGCGCCTGGCCGGGCTGGACGACGCCGGCCGCGCGGCGATCCGCGACCTGCGGGGCTGGCTCACCACCGTCGTCGGGCGCATCTGCCTCGACCGGCTCAAGTCGGCCGCCGCCCAGCGCGAGCGGTACGTCGGCCAGTGGCTGCCGGAGCCGGTCGTCACGCCGTTCGGGCAGCCGGTGAGCGAGGACCCCCTGGACATCGCCGTCCGCGACGACGGCCTGCGGATGGCCGCGCTGGTCGTGCTGGACAAGCTGACCCCGGAGCAGCGCGTCGCGTTCGTGCTGCACGACGCCTTCTCGGTGCCGTTCTCGGAGATCGCCGACGCGCTCGGCGTCTCGGTCGAGGCCGCGCGCCAGCACGCGTCCCGGGGCCGCAAGGCGCTCGCCGACGCCGACCCGGCCCCGCGCGCGCCGCTCGACGACCAGGCACAGATCCTCGAGAAGTTCGTCGGCGCGCTCCTGGCCGGCGACATCCAGGCGATGACCGAACTGCTCGCGCCGGACGTCGTGCTCGTCGGCGACTCGAACGGCAAGGGCCGCACGACCCGCCAGCTCATCCTGGGCCCGGACAAGATCGCCCGGTTCTTCCTCGGCCTCATGCGCAAGTACGCGCCCGGCATGGTCGAACGCGGCTCGCCCGTGCTGGTCAACGGCGACCTCGGGATGTACCTGCCGCCGATGCCTGGCCGCGAGGGCTTCCTCGCCCTCGACGAGCACGTGCAGTCGGTCAGCATCCGCGACGGCAAGATCGTGGCCATCTACGACATGGTCAACCCGGACAAGCTGACCCGGATCACGCGTCCCGCCGCCGCGCCTGAGTGATCCCGGCCGCCAGCAGGAGCACGGCGAAGGCGCCGAAGTAGGCCAGGGCCCAGCCCGGGCTCAGCGGTGAGTCCGACAGGACGGTGGCGTTGCCGCCGTCCCGGCCGGCGTTGGCCTCCCCACTTCCGCTGAGGAACTTCGTGACGGCGTTCAGCGGCAGCCACCGGTGGATCGCCCGGCCCGCCCGCGGGATCAGCTGGACGACGTTCTCCGCCATCAGCGGGTAGGCGACGAGCAGCGCGACCGCGCCGGCGGTGTAGCGCACGAGCAGGCCGACGCCGACCCCGCAGACGGCGGCCAGGGCGAACACCGGCCCCGTGCCGGCGACGATCGTCCAGTCCGCGACGCTGTCCAGCGCCAGGTCGGCGTCCGGGGCCAGGACCCGCGCCACCAGCCAGGCCGTGAACGCCGCGGCCTCGCCGAGCCCGAAGGCGTACCCGGCGACGACCACGGCCTTGGCGACCAGCACCGGCGTCCGGCCGGGCACGGCCTGGAAGGTGCCGTGGATCGTGCCGGAGTGGTACTCGCTCGTCACGGCGAGCGCGGCCGCCACCAGGACGGCGACCATCCCCAGCTGGTAGCCGAACTGGGTGCTCGCGACGGTCGGCGGCAGCCGCGACTCGGTCGCCGTGAGGGCGGTGAGTGCGGCCGGGCCGGCCAGCGCGACGAGCGCGAAGACACCGCACACCCAGGGCGTGGCGATGCTGAAGAGCTTGATCCGTTCACTGGCGACGAGGTGCATGCCGGAAACGGTCCCGCGCCGGGCCCCGGTTGCGCGTCCGACCGGGGTCCGATTCCCGGGGTCCTACGGGAGCGGGACGCGGCAGGCGTCGCCCGAGGTGAAGCCCTGGTCGACGATGCCGAGCGCGCTGTTCATCCGGGCGCGCGAGTTCTCCAGCGCGATCTGGTAGGTCAGCTCGACGACGCCGTCGCGGCCGAACTCGCGCTCGAGCTCGGCGACCTGCTCGTCGGTCACCGTGATCTGCTCGCCGGACATCGCGTCGGCATAGGCGATCGCGAGCCGCTCCTGGTGGCTGAACGCGGGCGAGGTCGCGTAGTCGTCGATCTTCTTCAGCCGCTCGATGTCCAGGCCGTCGTGCTTCTGCAGCATCGTGCCGAAGTCGACGCACCACGAGCAGCCGATCCGGGTCGCGACGCGGTAGACGGCCAGCTCACGCACGTTCGCCGGCACCTTCTTCGACGCTCGCTCCGCCAGCATTTCGTGCACCGCGTAGGTGCGGAGCAGGCCTGGGTGGTGCGCGGCGACGGCCATCGGCTCGGGCACCGCGCCGTAGCGCCGGCCCGCGAACCGGTACATCAGCTTGAGCACCAGGCCGGCTTCGGACGTCTTCTTCGCGGGGATGCGGGGCATCGGCGTTCTCCTTCGTTCGCGGTCAACTCGAGGACGAGACCGCTTCCGAAGACGTGACAGCGGGGGCGGTGACGCAGGCCAGGAGCATGATCACGGCCGCCGCGCCGAACACGACGGTGAGGCCGGCGGCGCCGAGCCCGCCGGTCGTGGCCAGCGCGAGCCAGCCGAACACCGCGGCGCCGGCCAGCCCGCCGGCCTGCCGCGCGAAGGTCAGCGACCCCAGGGTGACGCCCATCAGGTCGCGCCGGGCGCGAGTCTGGCCCAGGACGGTGTACGCGGACGTACAGACCGCGAAAGCCGCACCGATCGCGAACAGTCCCGGCGCGAGGAGCCAGGGACTGCCGTCCAGGGCGGCCGCGACGGCGATCGCGGCGAGCCCGGCCACGCCGAGCAGGCAGCCGAACCGGCCCCAGGCCGTCATTTCCGGCCGTCGGCGGGCCAGCGCGGCGAAGGACGCGGACAGCGCGAGCTGCCCGGCGGTCATCGCGACGAGCAGCACGCCGGTCCCGGCCGCGCTCGCGTCCAGCGCGGCGACCAGCGCGACGTAGGTGAAGGTGCCGTAGAGCGCGGCGCCCGCCAGCCCGTTGACCACCGCCGCGCGCGCCAGGACGGCGTCCGCGAAGACCTTCGGCGAGATCAGCGGGCTCTTCGCGCGGCGCTGCCTGCGCACGAACAGGAATCCGGCGGCCACGGCGACCGCGGGCAGGACCGACGTCCACAGTGGACTGCGAGCGAGGTCGTCGACGGTGCCGAGCGCGACGACCGCCGACCCCGCGACCACGAGCAACGCGCTGCTCCCGACGTCGAACTTCTCGTTGGTGCGGCGGGGTTTCGCGGGCAGCCCGCGCAGGCCGAGCACCAGGGCGGGCACGCACAGCGGGAGGTTGACCAGGAAGATCCAGCGCCAGCCCGGTCCCGCGGCGAGCAGCCCGCCCAGCGGCGGCCCGCCGAGCGTGGCGGCCGCGAACACCGCTGTCTGCCAGCCTTGGCGGCGCAGCAGTTCGTCGCGCTCGAACAGCTCACCGAGCGCGCTCATCGCCGTGACGATCAGGCCGCTCCCGCCGAGGCCTTGCAGGGCGCGGGCGGCGACCAGCGAGCCGAGGTCGGGCGCGGCGGCGCACCACGCCGAGGCCGCGGCGAACACGAGAACCGAGGCGGCGAAGGAGATCCGGCGGCCGTAGAGATCGCCGAGCCGGCCGTGCAGCGGCGTCGCGACGGTCAAGGTGAGCAGGCCGGCGGCGGTCACCGCGACGAGGCCGGTGCGGGCGTGCAGGTCTTCGCCGATGGAGGGCAGAGCCGCGGTGACGATCAGGCCGTCGAGCTGGGCCATCGCCATCCCGAGTAGCAGACCCGCGAAGGCGAGGTTCCGAGATACGTGCATAAAGCACACGTTATAACGTGCCTTATGCACACATCAAGCTCGGATGGCGGACCGGCCCTCTTCCGGCTGGTCCGGCACTGGGCACGCCAGTGGGCCCCGGACGTCGTCGAGCGCTTCGCCGACGGCGCCCCGCCGGCGTGGACGGTGCCGAACCTGCTGGTCATCCAGGCCGTCGACGGCGCCGCGGCGGACGAGGTGACGGTCGCCGACGTGGCCCACCAGCTGGGGATCGACCGTTCGGTGGCCAGCCGGATGGTCGCCGAAGCCGGCCGAGACGGCTTCGTCGTGCGCTCGACGTCGGCCCGGGACGCTCGCCGCGCGGTGCTGACGCTCACCGACGCGGCGAAGGAGTTTCTCGCGGCTTCGCAGGCCCACCAGCGTCAGGCGTTCGAGGCACTGGTGGGCCGCTGGGATCGCGAGGACCGCGAACGCTTCGCGGGATATCTGACGCGGCTCGCGGGCGAAGTCCTCGGCTAGTTCAGGATCTCGTTCAGCGCCTCCCATGCGTGCCACGCCCGCGTGACGCCGAACTGGGCGTTGAACCTCAGGGCCGCGCGCACGTCTTCCGGCGACGCGCCGCCACGGAGCGCGCGCCCGACGTGGATGCGGAAAGTCTCGGCCAGTGTCTGGTAGTGCACGTCGACACTGAGGCTGACCAGGCCGCGCTCGCGTTCGCTGAGCGTGCCGGGCCCATGCCCGGCACGCATCCGCGACTGCAGGTCGAAGTAACCGGCGAAGTGCTCGTCCAGCTCGTTCAGCCGCGTCCGCACCTCCTCCGGCAGCGGGCTGGGCCCGTCCGGAACCGGGTCCGGGACCGTCCGCTCCGGGTCGATGCCCAGCTCGCGCTCCAGCTCGGTGATCCGCTCGATGCCCGCGGTCGCCGCGTGGTAGCCGCAGTCGTAGGAGACGAACCGCAGCAGCTCCCTGACGTCCGATGTGGACACTCCGGCGGCCAGCCCCGCCCGCACGTGGGCGGCGAACGCCAAGCCCAGGCTCGCCTGACAGACATCGGCCGTGACGCACAGGAACGTCTTCTCCCGGTCGGTCAGCTCCGGGATCGCCCGGACGTACTTCGCGGTGGCGCCGACCAGCTGGGCGAACGCCGGATCGAGCGCGGCCAGGCGGCCGAGATTGGTTTCGGTGGTGGTCAAGATCGTGCTCCCTCAGTGTGGTGAACATTCGTAGCGCTACAGCTGTAGTGCGAGTGACGCTACACCTGTAGCGCAATGAGTGTCCAGCTACACTGGACCGACCATGACCGAGAACCGCCGCCGCCCCAACGCCCGCGGCCAGGGCGAGCTGCTGCGCGAAGAGATCGTCACGGCCGCTGTGCGCATGCTCGACGAGCTGGCCGACGACGAAGCGCTGTCCCTGCGGGCCGTCGCGCGGGAGGTGTCGATCGCGGCGACGTCGGTCTACCTGCACTTCCCCGACCGCGACGCGCTCGTGCTGGCCGCGATGCAGCGGTGTCACGAGGAGCTCGTCGGCACCGGGGACGCCGCGGCCGCGGCGGCTCCGGACCCGGCGGCCGCGTTGCGCGCCCGGATCCTGGCGCAGGCGGCGTGGGCGCGCGAACACCCCGGGCTCTACAAGGTGCTGCACGAGAGCAAGGTCCACCGGCGGCTCGGCATGCCGTTCAAGGAGGTCATGGTCGCGCGCACGATCGACGCGGTCCAGGCGTGCATGGACGCGGGCCTGGCGCCGGCCGACGACGCCACGACCGTCGCGATCGACCTGCGCACCGCCGTCAACGGCATGCTGGCGCAGCGGATCAACGAGCCCGACCTGCCGTGGCCGCCCGCGCTCGAGCAGGTCGACCGGTTCCTGGTGAAGCTGGTCGGCCTGCGGCGCTGACTTGTGATCACGCCCGGAACCGGCTTGGGTGTGCGGGTATGACTCCGGGTTTCCCGACGGTGATCCCGCGGATGGTGGTGAGCGACCTCGTCGCCGCGGTCGCGTTCCTGCGTTCGGTGTTCAACGCCACCGGCGAGGTCGAAAGCGGGCGGCCGGCCGAGATCCACATCGGCGAGTCGCTCGTCATGGTGTCGGCCGAAGGCGAGCGCGAGCTGTTCCCCGCGTTCCTCCACGTGTACGTCGCCGACGCGGACACGACGTACCGCCGGGCGCTGGACTGCGGCGCGACGAGTCTCGAAGAGCCGTCGAACATGCCCTACGGCGACCGGCGCGCGATGGTCCGTGACCCGTTCGGCAACGTCTTCCAGATCGCGCACCGCCGTGGCTGACCGCGTCCCCCGGCTGCGCCAGGTCGTCCTCGACGCGACGGACGCCCGCGCGCTGGCGGAGTTCTACCGGCGGCTGCTGGGGTTCTCGGTCCGCCCGGGCGATGGGGACGACTGGGTGGTCCTGCTCGACGAGGGCGTGCCGCGGCTGGCTTTCCAGCAAGTTTCCTCACTGCCGCCGCCGACGTGGCCCTCCGGTCCGCGGCCGCAGATGCTGCACTTGGACCTGACCGTGGAGACGCTCGCCGAGCTGGACGAGCAGCACGAACGGGCGATATCCCTGGGGGCGCGGCTGCTGGCCGACCACGCGGACGATCCTGAGGAGCCGCTGCGCGTTTACGCGGACCCGGCGGGCCATCCCTTCTGCCTATTCGTTGGCTGATTTCTCGTCATATCCCGAAGGGTTCTCGGGAATGACTGACATGTAACGCGCTGCCGGTCGCACCGCGACTTCGGAGGGTATCCGCCTGCGAAGGAGCCACGTGAACCCGGAATTCGGGCCGTACCGGATCGAACGGCCGATCGCGCGCGGCGGCATGGGTGAAGTCCTGCGCGCCCGCGACACCCGGCTCGACCGGGTCGTCGCGTTGAAGGTGCTGCCACCGCACCTCGCCGCCGACGAAGAGTTCCGCGAACGCTTCCGCCGCGAAGCGCACGCGGCGGCCAGGCTGCGCGAGCCGCACATCGTGCCGATTCACGCGTTCGGGGAAATCGACGGCCGCCTCTACCTGGACATGCGGCTCGTCGAAGGCGAAGACCTGGCGACGCGGCTGAACACGCGTGGACCGATGGACCCGGGCGAAGCCGTCGACGTGGTCGGCCAGATCGCCCAGGCCCTCACCGCCGCGCACGCCGAGGGCCTGGTCCATCGGGATGTCAAGCCGTCGAACGTCCTCCTGAACAGAAGCGGATTCGCCTACCTGGTGGATTTCGGGATCGCGCGGTCACAAGAGTCGACGAGCGGGCTGACCGGCGCGGGCGCGGCGATCGGCACGCTCGACTACATGGCCCCCGAACGGTTCACCGGTGCCCGGCCCGACCAGCGCGTCGACGTCTACGCCGTGGCATGTGTCCTGCACCAGTGCCTGACCGCCACCAAACCGTTCGCCGCGACGACGGCCGCGTCCCTCCTCAACGCCCACCTGAACCAGGCGCCGCCACGCCCGAGCCGGCTGCGCCCGGGCATCCCCGAAGCGCTCGACGGCGTCGTGGCCCGGGGCATGGCGAAGAGCCCGGACGACCGGTACCCCACCGCCGCGGCTCTCGCGGCGGGCGCGAGCGCCGCACTCGGCTCGCCGCCGGCGCGCCACGACTTCGCGGCCCCACCCGCCGCGACCCGGGCTTTCACCAGGGTCGAACCGGACGCTCCGCCGCGGCGCAAGACCGGCCTCCTGGTCGCGCTCACGATCGTCACAGTCCTGCTGCTCGGCGGCGTCGGCGCGCTGATCGCCCTGCCCGCCCTGCTGTCGCGGACCCCGGTCGGAACACCGACCTCGGCGCCGCTCGCCGCACCGGTCCCGGTCCGCACGACCACCCCGGTGCCGGAGACGACCGTCCCCGGCGAGGTGCCCACGGCGACTGCGAGCCGGCCATCCCCCGGGGACCTTTCCGGCTTCGTCGTCCACTACTACGGGCTGATGCCGGACACCGACTCCGGCTGGGACCTGATCGGCCCGAACCTGCGGCTGCGGACGCGGGACAGCTACGACAAGTTCTGGAGCAAGTTCAGCGGCGCCGAGGTCGTCGGGACGCCCGCGGTCGAGGGCAGCACGGTGACCGCGCGGATCCGGCTGCACTACCGCGACGGCCGCCCGGACACCACCGAAACGCACGTCCTCGGGATCGCCATGCAGGACGGCCACCTGTGCATCGACGCCGACGCGGTCACCAAGAACCGCTGAGCTATTCCCCGGTACTGCCGTCGATCGATTCGCGGATCAGGTCGGCGTGACCGTTGTGGCGGCAGTACTCCTCGATCATGTGGACCAGGATCCAGCGCAGGCTCGGCGAAGTACCGTCCCGCCGCGTGTGCTTCGACGGCTGCGAAAGGTCACCGTTCCCCAACGCCGCCGCGTAAAGCTCGCGCGACCGCGTCACCGCCCCCTGCCAGAGCTCACGGAGTTGCTCGGGCGAGTCCTCCGCCGCGGAATCCCAATCCCAGTCCGGGTTTTCGCGCCAGTCGACGGTGTTCCACGGCTCCGCCGGCTCGCGGTCGAACAGGACGCAGGAGAACCAGTAGTCCTCCACGTACGCGAGGTGCTTGAGCAGTCCGCCCAGCGTCAGCGTGGCCGGCGGGTGCGTCGCGCGCAGGCCCGCTTCGTCCAGCCCGGCGCACTTCCACGCCAGGGTGTCGCGGTGAAAGTCCAGGAAACCGAGCAGGATCGCGGCTTCGTCGCCGTCGACGGGCGGCTCGGTCCGCCCCTGGTCGTCCACTGAGGTCACGGGCGCCGACTCTACCGAAATTGTCGGACCCCTCCACTAGGTTTCCGGCATGGCTGAATTCGTACTGGTAGCAGGCGCTTGGCTCGGTTCGTGGGCGTGGGACGACGTCGTTCCTGGGCTGCGTGAAGCGGGTCATGGCGCGCACGCGGTGACGTTGTCCGGGGTCGCCGAAAAACGCGAGGTGCCCGCCGGGCAGCAACGGCACGTGCAGGACATCGTCGACGTCGTCTCGCAAGGCGACTTGCGCGACGTCGTGGTGGTTGGGCACAGCTACTCCGGCATCCCGGCCGGGCAGGCGGCCGAACGGATCGGCGACCGGCTGAGGCGCGCGGTGTTCGTCGACTCCAACGTGCCGGCCGACGGGGAGTCCTTCACCTCCGGCTGGTCCGAGGCGCAGGTGACGGCGCTCACCGAGCGCGGCTTCTGGCCGCCGCTGACCGCGGAAGACTTTGCGGGGCAAGGGCTTTCGGACGCCGAGGTCGCCCGGATCGTCGAGGGCTCGACCCCGCACCCGGCCGCGTCGCTGACCGAACCCGCGGTGCTTTCGCGTCCGCTGGGCGAGCTCCCGGCGACGTACATCAAGTGCCTGCTCGACGGCGAAACGCCGAGCCCGGACGTCGCCGAACTACTGACAAGCGACCGCTGGCAGCTGGTGGAGATGGACACCGGGCACTGGCCGATGCTGTCTCAACCGAAGGAGCTGATCGCGATCCTGCTGGACGCCGCGAAGGCCTGATCGCGGCGTCGAGCGGCCGGTCACGGCGTCAGGGCGCGCACGTCCCAGACCCACACCCCGCCGACGAACTCCGCCGGCTTGCGCAGCAGGAGTTCCACAGTGGACTTCAGCGCTTCCTGGTTCTGGCGGGGGCCGACCACCAGCACGTCCGCGTTCCAGGCGCGCAGGTCGGTCAGCGCCTGGGTGCGGTCGGCTTCGGTGACGTCCGCGGCCTGTCCCGTCTTCTCCACCTCGGCGAACAGATCCGAGGTCGGCAGGGGCACCGCGCCGTAGCGGCCGCGGCGGTCGTCCGGGGAGGTCGGGCCGACGAAGTAGCCCTCGGGCATCGGGTAGCCGAGGCCCGCGTCGACCTGCCAGTGCAGCGGCTCGGCCTCGCCGGTGCTCGGCAGCGGGACCGGCACGAGCGAACCGCCGGGGGCGATGTACTGGCGCCAGATCCCGTCGGCGAAGAACGGAGGTGAGAGCGGGCGTTCGTGCGTCACCAGCTCCGTCGGCGCGATGGGCAGCAGCACCGCCACCACCGCGCCGATCCAGATCATGCGCAGCGGGAACCGGGCTTTGCCGTCCAGGGGTTCCGGTTGCTCGGCCGCCGCCGTCCAGACGCGGTGCGTCGCGATCGCCAGGAGCCCGCCGACCACGGGGATGCAGCCCATCGCGAGCCGGGATTCGAGCAGCGAGTCCAGCAGCGGCAGCTGGCCCAGCCACTTCCACGGACCCGGGATGCCGGTGTCGTCGTGCGCCACCGTGATTTCGATGCCCAGCGAAAGGAGGGCCATCACGTACATCGTGATCGCCAGCGCGCGCGACACGACGTCGCGCCAGAGCCAGATCGTGAGCACGACCATGAGCACGATCAGCGGCCAGCCGAAGAACGCGTTCTCCTCGGTGCGGTTCATCGACACGTCCGCCGCGGCCTCGGGCGCGCCGGCGATCGACTGCGTCGCGAAGCGCGTGAACGCCGCCGTGTCGTTGCCCGCCGAGCCGTGCAGCAGCGAGTGGAAGCTCTGCGGGCCGAAGAACTGCCAGTACAACGGGAACCCGGCGATGAGCAGCGCGACGACCGCGCCGATGCCGATCCCCTTGGCCAGCGGCGCCAGCATGCCGCGGATCTCCGCGCGGTGCGGGATCAGGTAGGCGATCGCGAACACGACGAAGGTCAGCGCGAAGATCATCAGCGGCTCTTCGCCCAGCAGGATCTGCCACGCGACGAGCAGCCCGAGCACGATCCCGTTGCGCACCGGGCGTTCGCCGTGGGCGAGCTGGATCGTCTTGAGCGCGATGAACGGCAGCACGAACAGCACGACGAAGTTCGGGTGCGCGTTGCCGTGAGAGATCATCGGCGGGGCGAAGCCGCAGAACGCGCCGCCGATCGCGGCCGCCGTGCGGTTCGGCACCAGGTGGCGGGAGAACACCCAGTACCAGCCGGTCGCGGTGCCGGCGAGCCCGGCGGTGAGCACGATCGCCCACGTCAGCGTCGCGCCGAAGGTCAGCGTGATCGGGGCGAGCGGGACGTTCAGGCCGAACATCGCCGCGTTCGCCGCCATGTTGACGCCGTGCGGGTAGTTCTGGAGGTCCGTGGTGAACGGGTTCTGGAAGTGCAGCACGGCCTTCGCGACGACCGTCGAGTACCACTCCCACTGGCTCTGGTCGGCGGCACCGTTCCAGAGGTAACCGCGCTTGAGGTCGAACCAGAGCCCGTTGTACAGCAGGATCGTGAACAGCAGGAACCCGCCGGTGATGGCGGAGTCCTGCCACGCCCAGCGCTTCGGGCCTTCGGGTGGTTCGGGAGCGGGCGGAACGAGTTCGGGGACGGCTTCGGACTTCAAGCTCACGGTTCGACCACCCTGGCGAGGAAGTGGAGGGCCCCGGTGCCGGCGTGCCGGACCAGCAGCAGGAACGGCCGGTCGACCGTGACGGTGACCGGGTCGTCGATGATCATCGAGGTGAGGCGCATGGTCAGCGCGGTCGCCGCGGCCCCCTCGAAGCCTTGTTCGTCCACTCGCAGCACGGCCTGGTGCAGCACCTCGGACACGGTCAGCCGTGGGTCCGGGGAGAGCCCGCTCAGGTCGGCCTCGTCGGTGAACATCGTGCGGACGCCGAGGCCGCGCAGCACGCCGGTGAGCGAGCTGGCGACGTCCAGCGAAATCTTCGGCAGCGCTAGTTCGACGGGCTTGAAAGCGATCCCGTCGAGCAGGCTCGTCAACACGCCCTGGTCAAGTGACGCTTCGGCTTCGGCGAGATCGCCGTCGGGCAGCAGCACCACGGCCTGCAGGCCGCCCGCCGCCACCAGCTGCACGGCCTGCCAGCCGGCGGCGTGCGCGTAGCCGACGCGCTCGCTGAGCCACATGGTCGGGACGTCCCGGGTGCCGGACGGCGCGTGGAACGGCGCGTCGCCGGTGTTCGCCTCGCGGAACGGCAGCTTCCACGCGGCCTTGAGGTAGAGGGCGTTGACCAGCACGGCCGCGACGTCCCGGTCGATCGAGCCGGGCGGCAGCAGCTGCGGGATGAGGCCACGCGTGGTGCGCCCGACGTCGTCGTTGATCAGGGCGCGCGCGGCTTCGGGCTCGTGCTCGAAGGGCGCGCTCGCGACGGCGGCACCGGGCCATCCGGCCAGCTCGGCCTTGAAGGAGTCTTCGAGCGGGAGCCGGTCGTCGGCCCACAGCGTGTTCGAGACGGCCAGTTCGGCTTGCTCGCCCCGGGCCTCTTCGACGAGCTGCGCGGCCTCTCGCAGCAGGACGGTCTGCTGGTCGGGATCCCCGAGCAGGGCGACGAGCTCCTCGCGGGTCTCCCCCCGCGCGGCCAGCGCGGCCAGGGTCAGCGCACTGGCCACCGAATAAGGCGAGAAACAGGAGTTCCCGCCCTCGGCACCGAGGGCCGCGTGGACGGCGAGGGCGAACCGGAGGTGGCTGTCCGTGGCCATGCGGGCGAGACTACCGGAACGGTTCACCCCACCGGGCGGCCACGCGGAACTCCGCCCAAGGGTGACAAATCCCCCACGCGCACCCGCACAACCGCATGCCAGAACCACCCGGCGACCAGGTCCGCACCACGCCGAGCGCCGTCCGGCGTACCGGAGAGGTCGGCTCGCGTACCCGGACAGTCGGTTCGCGTGATCGGGAGGGCATCTCGCGTGATTGAGGGGGCATCACCCGTGATTGAGGAGGCATCACCCGTGATGCCCCTCCAAGCACGCTTGATGCCTCTTTGCACACGGGTGAACAGCGGGTCAGCGGTGGTGGCGGGTCACGTGCCAGGAGTACCACGTGTGGGCCTGCGCGTCGGTGAGGGAAGCGACCTGGTCGATCACCACCCGCAGCAACCCCGCGTCGTCGCGGGCCGCCTTCCAGGCCGGGACGAACAGCGGGTCCAGCGACTCCGGCGCCCGCCGGGCCAGCGCGTGGACCAGCTCCACCAGCAGCTCGCGCTGCCCCTCCTGCATCGCCAGCCGGCGGCGGTCGCTCATCACGTACCGCAGCGCCAGCGCCTTCAGCAGCGCCACTTCGGCCGCGACCTGCTCCGGGACGCACAGCCGCGCCCGGTACCGCCCCAGCGGTCCCTCGCCGAACTCCGCGCGGGTGCCCGTGACCGCCGCCGTCGTGAAGCGGCCGACCAGCTCGCTCGTCAACCGCTTCAACGCCACCTGCGCTCCCGGGGAACCGTCCGGCTCGGCCGACGCCAGCTCCGCCACCACCGGCAACGCCAGCAGCTCCGCCGCCGCATCCTCCAAAGTGGACACCGACTGCGCCGAGAAGTGCTTGGCCGCGGCCTCGGCGACGGCCGCGCGCTCGTCCGGGTGGGCGAGCACGCGCAGCTTGATCCGGCCGGCCAGCACCCCGTCCTCGACGTCGTGCACCGAGTACGCGACGTCGTCCGCCCAGTCCATGATCTGCGCTTCCAGGCACGTCCGCTCCGCCGGCGCACCCTGCCGGACCCAGGAGAACACCGGGACGTCGTCGGCGTACACGCCGTACTTCACCTGCCCCGGCTTGCGCGGCCACGGGTACTTCGTGGTCGCGTCCAGGCACGCGCGGGTCAGGTTGAGCCCCACCGGGTCGCCGTCGGCGGACAGCAGCTTCGGCTCCAGCCGGGTGAGGATGCGCAACGTCTGCGCGTTGCCCTCGAAGCCGCCGCAGGCTGCAGCCACCTCGTCGAGCGCGCGCTCGCCGTTGTGCCCGAACGGCGGGTGCCCGATGTCGTGCGCCAGCCCCGCGGTGTCGGCCAGGTCCGGGTCCGCGCCCAGCTCTTCCGCGATGCCCCGCCCGATCTGGGCGACCTCCAGCGAGTGCGTCAGCCGGGTGCGCGGGACGCCGGTGATCTCGGCGCCCTCCCCCGGCCCGACCACCTGGGTCTTGCCGGCGAGCCGCCGCAGCGCCGCCGAGTGCAGCACGCGGGCCCGGTCGCGGGAGAACGCGCTGCGCCCGTCCGCGCGCGTGCCGGGCAGCGCCGCGCCCTTCGCCGGCTCCGGCAGCAGGCGGGCGGTGTCGTGCTCGGTGTAGTCCACCCGACCAGCCTAAACGCGGCCACCGACAAAACTCACCCGAGGAAAGTGGCGAAGAGATCGTCGGCCGGGGTCTTCGTCAGCCGGTAGTACAGCAGCGCGCCGGTCTCGCGGATGATGTAGCGCACCTGGGTGACGCGTTCCTGCACGATCGGCCCGCTGTGCGTCGGCGCGGTCCAGGCGTCCAGCCCCAGGTCGTCGGCCATGGTCCGGGCGCGGAAGGAGTGCCACGGGTCGCTGACGAGCACCGCCGTGTGCCAGCCGCGCCCCTGGACCTCGTCCGCGACCGCCCGGAGGCTGCGCAGCGTGTCGCTGCCTTCCCCGACCGCCAGCGTCGCGGACGACGGCACGCCGTGGCGGGTCAGCCAGAGCTGGCCGGCGCGGGCCTCGGTGAAGTTGTCCTCGGCCTTCTTGCCGCCGGCGGTGACGATCGTCTTCGCGACGCCCGCGTCGTAGAGCTGCTTCGCCTTGACCAGCCGCGCCGCGTAGATGTCCGACGGCTTGCCGTTGTACTGCGCCGCGCCCAGCACCACGATCACGTCGGCGGGCGTCCGGTCGTTCTCGCGCGCGACCTGCCAGACGCGGAACGCCGTGCCGCCGACGAGCGCGAGCAGCATGAGGACCGTGCCGAAGGCGATCCGGCGCGCCCAGCTCGCGCGCGTCGGTTTCGTGCGTTCAGCGGTACCCACCCGGCCCATCTTGTCAGAAGGCCGGCGGCCGCTCAGAGCCAGCCGCGCTCCTCGGAGACGCGGACCGCTTCGGCCCGCGTCCGGGCACCGGTCTTGCCGATGGCGGCGGAAAGGTGGTTGCGCACGGTCCCCTCCGACAGATGCAGGGCGCGCGCCACGTCGGCCACCGTGCTGCCGTCCTTGGCTTCCCGCAGCACATCCCGCTCGCGCCCGGTGAGCGGGCTGGCGCCGGTGGCCAGCGACTCGGCGGCCAGCGCGGGGTCCACCACTCTCAGTCCACTGTGGACTCGACGGACGGCCTCGACGAGCTGCTCGGGCGGGGCGTCCTTGACGACGAACCCGGCCGCGCCCGCCGCCATCGCGCGCGCCAGGTAGCCGGGCCGGCCGAACGTCGTGCAGATGATCACCCGGCACGACGGCAGTGCGGCCCGCAGGTCGGCCGCCGCCTCCAGCCCGTCCTTGCCCGGCATCTGCACGTCGAGCAGGGCGACGTCGGGCTTGGCCTCGCGCGCGGCGGCCACCACCTCGTCGCCGGAGCCGACCTGCCCGACCACCTCGATGTCCGATTCGAGGCCCAGCACGGTCGCCAGCGCACCGCGCACCATGGCCTGGTCGTCGGCCAGCAACACCCGGATCAAGCGAGTCCTCCAGCGGGTTCGGCGCGCACGGCCGGGGCGGCCGCGCGGGGTTCCGGCAGCGGGATCTCCGCCCGCACCAGCAATCCTCCCCCGGACCGGGCCGACGCCCGCAGGGTGCCCCCGGCCGCGGCCAGCCGCTCGGTCAGCCCGCGCAGGCCGTTGCCCTGGACGACCTCGGTGGCCCGGCCGTCGTCCTCGACCTCCAGCCAGGTGTCCCCCAGCTTCACCTTGACCTGCTTGGCGCCGGAGTGCCGCAGCACGTTCGTCACGGCTTCGCGCAGCACGTACCCGAAGACGCTCTGGAACTCGGGCCGCACGTTGTCGACCGCGTGCGGCAGGTCGGCGTCGATCTCCGCGGCCCGCAACGCCGCCCGGGCGCCGACGATCTCGGCCGACAACGACACCTCCCGGTACTCCGACACGGTCGCGCGGACGTCGGAAAGTGCGCTGCGGGTCAGGCTCTCGACCTCGCGGATCTCCTCGACCGCCCGCGGGATGTCCGCCGAACTTTCGAGCACCCGCCGGGCCAACCCCGCCTTGACGGTGATCGTGGTGAGGCTGTGGCCGAGCAGGTCGTGCAGGTCACGGGCGACGCGCTGGCGTTCGTTGGCGACCGCGAGGGTGGCGATCTCCTTGTTGGCCTGCTCGAGCCGCCGGACCGCGCGAATGAGGTTGGCCATGAAGAACATCGCCAGCGTCACCGAGCCGACGGTGATCAGGTCGCCGTAGTCGTCCAGGAACTTCCCCTCGGCCACCAGCACCAGGGCCCCGGCCAGCAGCGTCGCGACGTCGACGATCACCGCCCAGGCGGCCGGGGTCAGGAAGACCATCACCGCCGTGCCGTAGAGCAGGATGAACGGGTTCGCCGAGGCCGCCGCGACCACGGCGAGGCCCAGCACGTTCATCCCGATGCCGAAGCCCAGCTTCACCGCCCGCGGCCGGCTGAAGACGATCGGGAACAGCAGGTAGCACAGCGCGTACGCGTAGACCAGCACGCCGGTGAGCACGACCTCGACGTCGACCTCGGGTCGGGCAACCAGCGACTTCGTGACCGGGATGAGGAACGGCAGCAGGAAGGCCGCGCCCATGATCGGCCAGCGGACCCGGTCCGGGCCACCGCCCTCGTCGGACAGCGGGTCGTCCCACCACGCTTCCCTGGTGTTCAGCCCGAACGCGCGCCTCTCGGACTTCGCCATCGCCGTTCCTCGCCCTTCTCCGGCCCTCAAACGCGGGCGCTGTCCTTACGGTAACGCCTGATCACCAGCGCCCCCAGCACGACCGTCCACGCCGCGAGCACCCCCGCGGCCTGCGGCAACGAGACCACCATGTCGCTGGTCACCGCGGGTCGCGCGAGCTGCAGCACCCAGTACGTCGGCATGATCTGCGCGACGTCGTGCAGCCAGCCCGGCATGCCCTCGATCGGGATCCACAGCCCGCCCAGGAAGCCCATGCCGAGGGTGACCAGCATGCTGATCGGCTGCATGGACTCCGGCGTGCCGAACTGCCCGATCAGCAGGCCCAGCAGCACCAGCGGGATGGTGCCGAGCCAGATCCCGGCGAAGATCCGGACCCAGCCGCCGGCGTCGAGGTGCACGCCTTCCATGGTCACGGCGAGCACCGGCACGAGGATCAGCGCGGGCAGCCCGACGAGCATCCCCGACAGGCCCTTGCCCGCCAGGTAGCCGGGCCCGGTCAGCGGGGTCAGCCGCAGCTGGCGCTGCCAGCCGAGCGCGCGTTCCAGCGCGAGGCGGGCGCCGCTGGTGTTGGCCGCGGCGAACGTCCCGAACGTCATCATGTTGATCATGATGACGGCGGCGATCTGCGCGTGGTCGGCCGCGTCCGCCTTGACGAAGACGTTGGTCTGCAACAGGAACATCAGCACCGGGAACGCGACGACGAAGATCAGGAACCGCGGCGCCCGGAAGTTCCGGCGGATCTCGGTGAGCAGGTAGGCGGCGTTCATCGCACGGACTCCGGGGTCTCGTCGGCGGTCAGGGAGAGGAAGGCGCCTTCGAGGCCGACGGCGCTGATCTCGACGTCGTGCACGGCGGGCACCGCGGCTTTGAGCGCCCACAGCGTCGCGTCGGAGTCGCCGGTGGAGATCGCGACGCGGTCGCCGCGCAGCTCGAACTCCTTGACGCCGGGCAGGGCCGCGACGACGGCTTCGGTAGCGCCCGGGACGGCGGCCCGCAGGGTGCGGCCGCCCGCCAGCGCGCGGACCTCGGCGACCGAGCCGTCGGCGACGACCCGGCCGCGCCGCATCAGCACCACCCGGTCGGCGAACTCCTCGGCCTCTTCGAGGTAGTGCGTCGCGAACACGACCGTGCGGCCGGACTCGGTGAACGAGTACATCGACTGCCAGAACTCACGGCGGGTCCCGACGTCCATCGCGGCCGTCGGCTCGTCGAGGATCAGCAGGTCGGGGTCGCTGACCAGGGCGACGGCGAAGCGCACACGCTGCTTCTGCCCGCCGGACAGCTTGTTGGCGCGACGCCCGGCCAGCTCCTCGATCCCGGCGGCGCGCAGGGCTTCGGCGACGGGCATCGGCCGGCGGTGCAGCGCCGCGACCATGCCGACGGTCTCCCCGACGGTCAGGTCGTCCATCAGGGCACCGCCCTGCAGCATCGCGCCGATCAGGCCGGCGCGGACGGCGTCGATCGGCTTCCGGCCGAACACGCGGACGTCACCGGCGTCCGGCGTGGTCAGGCCGAGGATCATGTCGACGGTGGTGGACTTGCCGGCGCCGTTGGGGCCGAGCAGGGCGACCACCTCGCCCGGGGCGATCGTCAGGTCGACGCCGTCGACCGCGTGGACGTCGCCGTAGTGCTTGCGCAGGGCGGTGAGGTGGACCGCGGCCCCCGCCGCCACCGCCTGGATGTCTGTTTCTCGCATGCCCCCAGGCTGCCGCCCGGCGGGCCCGGGTCCCCAGATCGTGCGTCACGACCTGGCCGTGACAGGTGTCAGGGGTACCCGGGCCCCGGGTGGTTCAGCAGCCGATCAGGCGGCCGGCCAGGTAGGACTCCAGCTTGTCGATCGCGACGCGTTCCTGCGCCATGGTGTCGCGGTCGCGGACCGTGACGGCGTTGTCGTCGAGGCTGTCGAAGTCGACCGTCACGCAGTACGGCGTGCCGATCTCCTCCTGGCGGCGGTAGCGCTTGCCGATCGACCCGGCGTCGTCGAAGTCGATGTTCCAGTGCTTGCGCAGCAGGTCGGCGACGGCCTTCGCCTTCGGGGTCAGGTCGGCGTTGCGCGACAGCGGCAGCACCGCGGCCTTGTACGGCGCGAGCCGCGGGTCGAGCTTCAGGACCACCCGCTTCTCGGTGCCGCCCTTGGCGTTCGGCACCTCGTCTTCGTGGTAGGCGTCGATCAGGAACGCCATCATCGACCGGCCGACACCGGCCGCCGGCTCGATCACGAACGGCCGGAACCGCTGCTTCGAGGTGGGGTCGAAGTACGACAGGTCCACGCCCGAGTGGTTCGAGTGCGTGGTCAGGTCGAAGTCGGTGCGGTTGGCGATGCCCTCGAGCTCACCCCACTCCTGCCCGGCGTTGAACGCGAACCGGTACTCGATGTCGACGGTGCGCTTCGCGTAGTGCGAGAGCTTTTCCTTCGGGTGCTCGAAGTGGCGCAGGTTCTCGGCGCTGATGCCGAGGTCGGTGTACCACTTCGTGCGCTCGTCGATCCAGTACTGGTGCCAGGTCTCGTCCTCGCCCGGCTCGACGAAGAACTCCATCTCCATCTGCTCGAACTCGCGCGTCCGGAAGATGAAGTTGCCCGGCGTGATCTCGTTGCGGAACGACTTGCCGATCTGGCCGATGCCGAACGGCGGCTTCTTGCGGGCCGTCGTCTGCACGTTGAGGTAGTTGACGAAGATGCCCTGCGCGGTCTCCGGACGGAGGTAGTGCAGGCCCTCTTCGGACTCCACCGGGCCGAGGTAGGTCTTCAGCATCATGTTGAAGTCCCGCGGCGCCGTGTACTTGCCGCGCGTGCCGCAGTTCGGGCAGGGCACGTCGGACAGGTCGTCCTCGGTGGTCTCCTTGCCGGTGCGGCCCGCGTACTCCTCGGCGAGCTGGTCGGCGCGGAACCGCTTGTGGCACGAGAGACACTCGATCAGCGGGTCGGTGAACACGTTGACGTGCCCCGAAGCCACCCACACCTGGCGCGGCAGGATCACCGAGGAGTCGAGGCCGACGACGTCGTCGCGGCCCTGGACCACGGTCTTCCACCACTGGCGCTTGATGTTGTCCTTGAGCTCGACCCCGAGCGGCCCGTAGTCCCACGCCGAGCGGGTACCGCCGTAGATCTCTCCGCTGGCGAAGACGAAACCACGGCGCTTGCACAGGCTGACTACGGTATCGATGGTGTTCGTGGGCACTCCACGCTCCGGAAGCATGCGGGGACGGTTATCGGACTAGAACGTCCAGGGTATCCGCCGGGGCCCAGCGCTTTTCGCGCAGGCTAGGGCCGGGTCACCAGCGACGCCGTCACGACGCGGTTGTCCTCGTAACCCTCGCTCCCGCCGACGTACTCGCCACCGCAGGTGACCAGGAGCAGCTTATGCGGGCCGTCCGGGTCGAACAGCTGCTCCGACCGGCCGGCCAGCTCGGACTTGTGGATGGTCTCGGTCGCGTCGACCCGGTAGACCCAGGCCCCGCCGGCGGCGTCGGTCAGCTTGACCTCCTGGCCCTGCTTGACCTGCCACAGCTCGTTGAACGGGCCCTTCTTGCCCTTCCAGTTCACGTGCCCGGACAGCAGCGCGACCCCGTGGTCGGCGCCCAGTTTCGCGCCCCACCAGGCGGCTTCGTCGAGGCCTTCGGGGATCTTGAGCGCGCCTGCGGTGTCGAGGTCCTCCTGGACGAGCTTCGCGGCGCCGCCACCGGGGAGGGACAGCTGCGCGGGCGCCTGCCCGGTGTCCTGGTTCGCGGGACGGTCGGCGGGCTGGTCCGCTGCCACGACGGGCGTGGTGGTGCCGTTCGCGCCGGCGGGTTCATCCTTTCCGGTGAAGATGAGCAGCATGGCGACGAGCGCCGCGACCAAGAAGGCGCCGGCGACGCCGACGATCCACCAGCGGCCGGGACCCTTCTTCCGCTCCGCCGGGTTCTGCTCCTGCATGCGCCTGTGCTCCTTCGCTGGTCGTGCCGTTGCGAAGACACACATGCGGTGACGGGTGGCGGAGGTTGCACCGGATCGGCACGGGAACGGGCGTCAGGCCGGGGCGCCCGGCTGCGGCGCGGCGAGATCGCCACAGCCGGCTCGGCGGACGTCATGAACGACTCGTTCATGGCGTCCGGCGCCAGGTGCCGGCAAAGTCGGGATGGCCAGGCCGGCTCGGGGTTCCTCGAGCGTTGGCGCTGTCTTGAATGACCCATTCAGAACCTCCGAAGACCTGAATGAGTCATTCAAGACGTCTGGCGGGGCCAGCGGTGAACGACTCGTTCATGACCTTCGAGGTGCGCCGCGACCCCGGGGTACCGCTCGATCAGCCGGTGGGACGCGTCACCAGCTTCGCCGTGACCAGGCGGTTCTCGTCGTAGCCCTCGGTGCCGCCGACGTAGTCGCCGCCGCAGGTCACCAGGACCAGGCGGTGCGGGCCGTCCTGGGCGAACCACTTCGCGGCCTGCTCCGGCAGCGTCTCCTTCGGGAGCGTCACCACGCTGTCGACGCGGTAGACCCAGCGGCCGCCCCTGGCGTCGGCCACGCTGACCTCGTCGCCGTCGCGCATGCGCCAGAGCTCGTCGAACGGCCCGCGCTGCCCCTCCCAGTTCACGTGCCCGGACAGCAGCGCCGCACCCTGGGCCGCGCCCAGCTTGGCGCCCCACCAGGCCGCGTCGCCCAGGCCGCGCGGGATCGGGAGCACGCCGCGGTCGGTGAGCTCCGTGCGGATCAGGCGGGCGGTCGCGCCGTCCGGCAGCCGGACCGTGCCCGGGCGCTGCTGCGCGGCGGACTCGCTGTCCGCGGGCAGCACCGCCGGGGCCGCGTTCTCCCCCGGCAGTGAGCCAGGCGGGGGTGCGGCGGCCTGCGTGGCCGTCGGCGGCAGCCAGGTCAGCACGATCACCCCGGCCGCGAACGCGGCCACGGCCAGCGCCCCCGAGACGGCGGCCAGCCCGGTGCGCAGCACCTAGTCCGTCCCGGACTTGCGACACCTGCCGAGCAGCAGCGCGACGGCCCCGAAGAACACCCCGCCGAAGAGCAGGCCGATGCCGAGCGGGACCCGCGAACCGTCGCCGCCGGTGTCCGGCGCCGCCGCGCCGAGGTACCCGGCCGGGACCTGCGTCGGCACCGCGGCCTGCGTCGCGCTCGTGCCGCCGCCGGTGGAGCCCGCGGCCTTCGCGACGAAGCCCTTCGGCACCGAGCAGCTGACCCCGCCGAGCACGATGTTCGTCAGGACGTCCTGCAGCGCGGTGCCCGCCGCGTCCTTGACGTGGGTGGTGATCTCGACGCGCCAGCCGGCGACGGCGGTGTAGTCGCCGCCTCGCCAGCCGTCCTGGCGGATCAGCTGGTCGAACGCGCCGACGCGGGTCAGCTTCAGGTCGGAGAGCGTCGTGTCCCTGCTGGCGTTCGTGATGTCGCCCGGCGGGCCGAGCCGCAGGTTCTTCAGCTCGAGGCCGGCGTTGCCGCCGGGCATCGGGACGATGCCGAGCCCGCCGCCCTGGCGCACCCACAGCCGGGTCAGCGACGAGGTGCCGGTGAGCTTCGACGGCGCGGTGCAGTCCACCGCCGTCTTCGCGCCTTCGAGCACGAGCACGGTGTTGTCGGCCGCCTGTGCGCCGTCCTGCCAGTTGTCGCGCAGCGCGTAGCTGGTCTCGGCGACGGCGGTGGGCACGGTGGTCGCCTGCAGCGCGGCGACGACGTTGTGGTCCCGGCTCGCGACGCCCGCCGGGTACGGGTTGCCGTTGGTGTAGCGGCCGAGGTCGATCTGGTAGTGCCCGCCGAAGGTGGCGCGCTCGCCATCGTCCTTGGGGACCGTGACGCGGTCCGTGCCGAGCTTCGACTGGCCGGGCAGCAGCGGCGAGCGCTGGGTCTCGGTGATCAGCGCGCCGCCCTTCTGGTCCGCGCTGCCGATCCGGACCGACGCGATGTTCGCGAACGAGACCGGCCCGGTCTTCTCGTCGACGGCCTGGCTCTGCGCCCCGGCCACCCCGGCACCGACCAGCGGGAAGAGGACGGCCGTGAGGACGGCTGCTTTCGTCACGAAACGGATCATGTCTCCCCACTGCTCTGCTCGGGCGGGTCGCCAGCGTACGAGAGGCGACAAAACGCTCCGCGACAACCTTGCACCGTCCGCCACGACATGCGAAGCCGAAGTGGCAATTCCCCACGAACTCACCCGAATGGAGTAATACGACCGGCCGTAGTCCGCAGAGCGCGATGACGGAGCGGGTGCTACCGCCGGGAACACTAGGATGGGTGGTGCCGTTATCGGCAATGACTACGGAATTCATGGTCGCCGGCGGCGATGACGAGCAGCGTGGAGGCGGGAATGGCGACAGTCACCGGAGGTGGCGCCCAGCCGGGCCTCGCGGAGTGCGCCCCGGTGGCGGCCGAGGCGCCGGCCCATCCGCCCGCGTCGGTCCTGAACGACGCGGGCGACCTGTTGCGCGCACTGGCGGCCCCGGTCCGGATCGCGATCGTGCTGCAACTGCGCGCGGCCGACCGGTGCGTGCACGAGCTGGTCGACGCCCTCGACGTCGCCCAGCCGCTGATCAGCCAGCACCTGCGCGTGCTGAAGACCGCCGGGGTGGTCCAGGGCGAGCGCCGCGGCCGCGAGGTCGTCTACCGGCTCGCCGACGACCACCTGGCGCACATCGTCGTCGACGCGGTCGCCCACGTGCAGGAAGGAAAATGATGAACGCCATCGCCCCGCGAAGCCAGGCCCCGGTGCCCGGGCGCCGATCGACCCGCCAGCGGGCCGCGGTCGTCGAGCTGCTGAGCACCGTCGACGACTTCCGGTCGGCCCAGGAACTGCACGACGAGCTGCGCAAACGCGGCGACGGCATCGGCCTGACGACGGTCTACCGCACGCTGCAGTCGCTGTCGGAGGCCGGCGAGATCGACGTCTTGAGGACGGACTCGGGCGAGGCGATTTACCGGCGTTGCTCGGCACACCACCACCATCACCTGGTGTGCCGCCTGTGCGGCCGGACGGTGGAGGTCGAGGGGCCGGCGGTGGAGCGCTGGGCGGAGAAGATCGCGGCCGAGCACGGCTTTTCGGAGATCTCGCACACGGTGGAGATCACCGGAACCTGCGCGGAGCACTGACCCCGGATCCGCCGCGGAAAGGTCTTGAATGAGTCATTCAAGACCTCCGAAGACCTGAATGAGTCATTCAAGACACCGCTGCCGCGTGGTTGCGGCCGCCGATCGGCGCGATCGGCAACCCGCCCCGAGGTCGCGAATGACTCATACGGGACCTCCGACGTCGCGAATGACTCATTCGCGACGCACCCAGCCTGCCGGACCGACACCCCCGGCCACGCGAACTCACGGCCGGCGGGCCCGGGTCGCTGCCGCCGAGCGCCTCTCGCGTTGCCTGGCTCAGTACTCGTACGGGTCCTTCGGTGCGGGGACCGTCGCGATCGAAGCCAGCGTGAAGTCCGGCGTGTAGCTGTTGTCCTTCGTCGCCGTGCCGGGGACGACCTGGCCCGTCACCCGGATCCACGCGTCGCTCGCGAGGGGGTCGGCTTCGCCGCCGCGGAGGTGGACCGTCACCGGGAACGCGTCCGCCGCGCAGCAGCTGATCACCAGGCGGGCCAGCAGCGTGCGGCCGCCCGTGTGCACGACGAAGCCCGTCAACGAGACCGTGCGGTTGTCGAGGGTGCCCGACGCGTCCCAGCCCGCGCGGCTGACGAACTCGTTCACCGCCAGCGGCACCACGTTCCCCGCGGGCAGCGGCGGGAAGGCGGCGGCGTTGGCCGCGGCCGCGCTCGCCGGGACCCGTGCCTCGGTGCGGATCACCGAGTCGGCGCCCAGTGCGGGCGGTGCGACGAGGAAGACCGCCAGCACCGGCACCAGCAGCAGCCAGGCGGGCCGCGCCGAGTGGGAGTGGCCGTCGTGGTCGTGGTCGACGGCTTTCGCCCGCGCGGCCAGGAGATCGCGCACGATCGCGACGGCGCCGAGCAGCACCATGACCGCCCCGCCCACGATGATCCACGGCTGCTGCGCCGGCTTGACGTAACGCAGGTAGTCGCCGTTCACCGCGATCTTGACCAGCGCGCCGCCGAGCAGGATCAGCAGGATGTTCTGCGTTTCGCGCCTCATGCCACGCCCACCAGCAGGCCGGCCACCACGGCACACCCGGCCGCCACCACGAACGTCGCCGGGGCGAACCGCACCGCGAACGACTTGCCGAACGTGCCCGCCTGCAACGCGAACAGCTTCACGTCCACCGCCGGTCCCACCACCAGGAACACCAGCTTCGGCAACATCGGCAACGCCGTCAGCGACGCCGCCACGAACGCGTCCGCCTCGCTGCACAGCGCCAGCACCACCGCCAGCACCGCCATCACCACGATGCCCAGCACCAACTGCTCGCCCAGCACCCCGAACCAGCGAGCCGGCACCAGCACGTTCAACGCCGACGAGATCATTGCGCCCAGCACCAGGAACCCACCCGCTTCGACCAGGTCCGTGCGGGCCGTCTCGGCGAACACCCGCCAGCGCTGACCGGGCGGGACTTCGGGCAGGCGCCGCAACGCCCGGGAAGTGATCCACTCCAGCTTGCCCCAGCGAGCCCACAGCCAGCCCATCACCATCGCCGTCGCCAGCGAACCCGCGAAGCGCGCCAGCACCATCTCCGGCTTGCCCGGGAACGCCACCGCCGTCGCCACCAGCACCACCGGGTTCACCGCCGGCGCCGCCAGCAGGAACGTCAGCGCCGCCGCCGGCGCCACACCCTGCCCCATCAGCCGGCGCGCCACCGGCACCGAAGCGCATTCACAGCCCGGCAGCGCGACCCCGGCCAGCCCGGCGACACCGACCGCCGCACCCGCGCGCCGGGGCAGCACCTTCTCCAGCACCCGGGCCGGCACGAACGCCGCGATGGCCCCGCTGATCAGCACGCCCAGCACGAGGAACGGCAGGGCCTGGACGCAGACGGCGACGAACACGGTCGAGCCGGTGCGCAGCGCGGGCACGTCGAACGCCTGCTGCAGCCAGCCCTGGGCGAGGATCGCGACCAGCAGGATCGCGCACAGCACCTCGACGGAGCTGATGCGGAACCGGCGGGTGCGCCGAGCCGAGTCGGAAACGATGTTCACGAAGGCGATGATGCCAGCAGGGTCCGACAGCGGGAGCGCCGCACAGCCGCGAACGGTCGAAAAGTGCCGGATTCCGACCGGAATTCGCCGTTCGCGACGAGAACTACACCCCGAGTGGGTTACTCGCCGGGCTCGATTCCCGGCAAATCGGTCCGCAGCTGCGACGCCGTCGACACCACCAGCATCAGCAACGTCCCGAGCGCCGCCACGTCGAGTCCCGCAGCCGGGAACGCGTACCGCAGGGTCACGTCCACGCCGTTGTCGGAGTGCCCGACGCCCAGCGTCCCGAACAGTCCCTGGCCCGCCCGCTCGGCGACGGCGATCGACAGCTCCGGCCCATCCGGGAGGTCCCAGCCGACGACGCAGGTCAGCGTCAGCACGGTGAGACCCTCGCCGAGCCGGGTCGCCTGGATCACGCACGGGACGTCGCCGTGGGCGAACGTCAACGCGCCGTCGTCGTCTACGTGTACCTCGAGGTAGCGCTCGAGAGATTCCTTAGCCTGCGTAAGCAGTTCCGCGGTCTCGGCCGCTTCGGTCGCGCTCATGACGAGGCCTGGTCGACAGCGCCGCCGAAGCGGCGATCCCGCTTCGCGAACTCCAGGCACGCGCGCCACAGGTGCGTCCGGTCGAAGTCCGGGAACAGCGTGTCCTGGTAGACCATCTCGGCGTAGGCCGACTGCCACAGCAGGAAGTTCGACGTCCGCTGCTCGCCCGAAGGCCGCAGGAACAGGTCCACGTCCGGCATGTCCGGCTGGTACAGGTACTTGCCGATGGTCTTCTCGGTGACCTTGTCGGGGTTCAGCTTGCCATCGGCGACGTCCCGCGCGATCCGCTGCATCGCGTCACCCAGCTCGGCGCGGCCGCCGTAGTTGACGCACATCGTCATGTTCAGCGCCGTGTTGTGCTTGGTCTTTTCCTCGGCCGCCTGCAGTTCCTTGATCACCGACGCCCACAGCTTCGGCCGCCGCCCGGCCCAGCGGATGCGCACGCCGATCGAGCCGAGGTAGTCGACCTGACGGCGGATCGTGTCGCGGTTGAAGCCCATCAGGAACCGCACCTCTTCGGGGCTGCGCTTCCAGTTCTCCGTCGAGAACGCGTACACCGAGAGCCACTTGACGCCGATCTCGACGGCGCCGGCGGCGACGTCGATCATCACCGCTTCGCCGCGCTTGTGGCCTTCGATCCGCGGCAGGCCGCGCTGGTTGGCCCAGCGGCCGTTGCCGTCCATGACCAGCGCGACGTGCTTCGGGACCAGCTCGCGCGGGATTTCCGGCGGCTTCGCACCGGACGAATGCGGATCCGGGGCCCGCAGCTCGTACCGCGACGCCTTGCTCTCGCGTCCCCTGCGCAGCACTGCGAGCCTCCCTGGATGGGTGAAACCGATCAGGGCCGACCCTACTGCCCGCGCACCCCCTGTCCTTCGGGGGTCCGGGTGGCGGAGCCCCCGGCTCGGGGCGAAGCCCCGGATGGCACGGCAGTCTCCCGGGCACGTCGCTCGACCAGGGGAAGGGACCGGAGCTGACGCTCCAGATGCCACTGCAGGTGCGCCGCGACCAGGCCGCTCGCGTCGCGGCGGGTGCCCTGCTGGGTCGACTCGGCCAGCGGCCATTCGCCGTGGAGCAGGGCGGTGAGCAGGTCCAGGACCTCGGGCGCGGGGTGCACGGAGCCGGGGACGCGGCAGTCCGGGCACATCGAGCCGCCGGCCGCGACGCTGAACGCGACGTGCGGGCCGGGCAGGCCGCAGCGGGCGCACTCGGTGAGCGCGGGCGCCCAGCCGGCGTAGGACATCGCGCGGAGGAAAAAGGCGTCGAGCACGAGGGAGGCGTCACGCTCCCCGGCGGCGAGGGAACGCAATGCGCCGCAGACGAGGAGGTAGAGCTTGAGCACCGGTTCGCCCTCTTCGGCCGAGAGCCGGTCCGCGGTTTCGGCGATCGCGCTGGCCGCGGTGTAGCGCTGGTAGTCGGCGACCAGCGGCAACTGGAACGCGTCGACGGTCTCGACCTGGGTGATGACGTCGAGGGTGCGGCCGGTGTAGAACTGCACGTCGACGTGGCCGAACGGCTCCAGCCGGGCCCCGAACCGCGAAGACGTCCGCCGCACGCCCTTCGCGACGGCGCGGACCTTGCCGTGCCGGCGCGTGAGCAGGGTGACGATCCGGTCGGCCTCACCCAGCTTGTGCGTGCGCAACACCACCCCGGTGTCGCGGTAGAGGTTCACCACCCCGACATCGTCCCACTCTCGGGTGATGCCGGGGTGGAGCGCCCCGCTGAATCGCCGGTATCAGCAGTAGTAGCCGTAGCAGGTGCTGACGGCCACCGCCGAGACGATGATCGCGATGATCGCGACGACGCAGCCGATGCTGCCCAGGATGGTGGAGATCAGGCAGAGCGTCTTGGTGGTGCGCGACGCCTGCTCCGCCATCATGTAGTTGCCCTGCATCTTGTACGTGCCGACCTCGTTCGACTTCATGATCGCGAAGATGCCGAGGATCAGGCCGCCCAGGAAGAGCGAGGCGATGGCCCAGCCCTTGTAGTCCTTGATGGCGTTGATGTCGCCGCCACCGCCGGGCATGCCGTAGCCGGGGGCGCCGAAGCCGCCGGTCGGGGGCTGGCCGTACGGCGCGGGCTGGCCGTAGGCGGGCATCCCGCCCGACGGCGTGCCGTAGCCGGGCTGCTGCTGCGGGAATCCACCGGATTGCGGCGGCTGCTGGCCGTAAGGCGGCTGCTGCTGGCCGTAGGGATTGGTCATGAACGTCTACCCCAATTACTCGTGAACGTCCGCTGGGTCACCCCGGCGGTGGTGCAGGAAAAGCGTGCGTCAGTGGTGCGGCGGCTGGTCGTTCGGCGGCTGACCGAACTGACCCGGTGGGAACTTCTGGGTTTCCCCGGCGTCGCCCTGGCTTCCGGGACGCAGCATCTGCGTCCGCTCGGCCTGTTCGTCGAACGCGGACCCACCGCTCCCGGCGGAGTCCGGACGGAGCATCTCGGTGCGCTCGACCTCGTCGAAGGCGGAGCCGCCCGGCGGCGGCGCGAGCGGTTGGCCCGGCTGCTGCCCGAACCCGCCGGACTGCGGCTGCTGCGGGAAACCGCCGGAGGCCGGCTGCTGCGGGAAACCACCCGGTGCGGGCTGGCCGAAGCCACCGGATTGGGGCTGCTGCGGGAATCCACCGGACGGCGGCTGGCCGAACTGGCCGGGCTGCTGCCCCGGCGGCGGGTAGCCACCGGCGAAGGACTGCGCGCCGGGCTGGCCGAACGGGGCCTGGCCGGGAACCGCGTCCGCCTGCACCACGACGGAGCTGACGATCTTGTCCGCGAAGGTCTGGCTCTTGTCGTCCCAGAGCGGCCACAGGTAGCCGAGGTAGCAGGGAAGACCGTCGACGATGTGGCAGAGGTCGCGCAGGAACGCGGTCCCGGCGCCGACCGGCTGCCCGGTCTGCTCCGAAACCAGCTTGATCCCGAGGACGCGCTTGCCCAGCGACTGACCGGTGTTGCCCTGCTGGATCCACCGGTTGTAGACGGCCCAGCCGATACCGATGAGGCCACCGAGTCCGTACAGGAGCAGGCCGATGGCCCGCGCACCGCTCACGGTCAGGATGACGGCGAGGATGTAGACGACGATGATCGGCGCCTGGTCGATGATCAGCGCGCCGGCACGCTGGCCCCAGTTCCCGTAGTTTTGTGGTGCACCGAAGGGATTTCCCGGCTGGCCGAACGGCGCCGGCTGCCCGTACGGCGCGGGCTGCCCGTAGGGCGGCGGCGCCTGACCGGGCGGCGGTTGCCCGAACGGCTGCTGGCCCCCGGGCTGCTGCCCGAACGGCTGCTGACCGTAGGGATCGGTCATCTGGGTCTCCCCCTCGCTGGTCACTCCACCGCACGCTCCGCGCGGAACCGGGTGCGAATGTACGGCACCGGTCCGCGGGAGCGTACTCGGTTCACCTGCGGCCGTGCTGCCCAGGCATCCACTGTCCGGGTGAACCCGACGAGCCTCCGACGCAGTGCGTGGCGAAGCGGTTCCCGTGCGTGGAAATCAGACGCGCAGACCGGTGAACGGGGCGAACGGGAGGTTGCGAATGACGAACCAGACGGCGAACACGACGCCGACGGTCAGCGGGGTCCAGCGCCAGTGCAGCCAGCTGTTCACCCAGCGGCCGCGCAGCCGCCCGACGGTCCAGGCGGCCGTGCTCCAGACGAACAAGAGGATGAAGACGAGCGACACCGCGTTGTAGTGCAGGGCCGCCGGAAGGTCGCCGTGCATCAGGCTGTACGCCATCCGCATGCCACCGCAGCCCGGGCAGTCGATGCCGAACAGCGCCTTGGTCGGGCAGACGGGGAGAAAGCCGCCCGGGGTGGTGGGGTCGCCGATCAGGACCGCCGCGCAGCACACGCCGAGCCCGCCGACGACGGCCATCGGGGCGCCGAGGGCGCGCAGCGTGGCCTTGGCGCCGCGGGCCGGGTATCCCGTGTAGACGGTCGTCATGGCACCAGCGACCAGAAGGAGACGCCGACGAGGGCGAACATGACCAGGATGAACGCGAGGTAGAGCCCGATCAGCACGCCGGACGAGATCGCCGACCACATCGCCCACTTGCGGGCTTCGTCGGCGGCCCGGTGCGCTTCCGCGTGGAAGCCCTGGAACCACAGGGAGTTGACCTGGCTCGCCTTCACGATGGCGACGATACCCAACGGCAGGCAGCACATCACCGTCGAGAGGATCGCCCAGACCAGGTTGTTGTCCGGCGGCGGCCCGTAGTTCGGCACCCAGCCGTGCGGCGGGTACTGCTGGTAGGGGTGGGTCACCGGATCGCCTCCTGCTCGGGTCGCGTCAGTACGACGCGGCGTCGTCGAGCAGCGTTCCCAGCAGCAGGACACCGCCGGCGACCAGGGCGACCCAGAACACCACTCCGACGACGGCACCGATGATCGCCCAGCGCCGCGCGGCACCGGCCGCGTCGCGGGCGGCGTCCGGGTCACCCTGCGCCCAGAGCTTCTCCACCTTGGCCGCCTGGAAGATCGAGACGATGCCGAAGGGCAGGCACAGGATCGCGGCGACGATGCCCCAGACCAGGTTGCTCGCGGGCGGGGGCCCGGGGTTGTAGTCCGCGGGCGGCCGCGGCTGCTCGCTCACGTCAGAACCCGAGCCGGCGCAGCTGCCGGGGGTCGCGCTGCCACTCCTTGGCCACCTTGATGTGCAGGTCGAGGTAGACCTTCGAGCCGAGCAGCGCCTCGATGTTCTTGCGGGCGGCGGCGCCGACCTCGCGCAGCCGCTCGCCCTTGTGCCCGAGGATGATGCCCTTCTGGCTGGGGCGCTCGACGTAGAGGAACGCGTGCACGTCGATGAGGTCGTCGCGGCCTTCGTGGGGCAGCATCTCCTCGACCGTGACGGCGATCGAGTGCGGCAGCTCGTCGCGGACGCCTTCCAGCGCCGCCTCGCGGATGAGCTCGGCGACCAGCGTCTGCTCGGGTTCGTCGGTGAGCTCGCCACCCGGGTAGAGCTGCGGGCCTTCGGGGAGCTTGCCGACGAGCAGGTCCGCGAGCGCGCCGACCTGGAAGCCGTCCACCGCGGACACCGGGATCAGCTCGGCGAACTCCATCACCGCCTGCAGCGCGAGCAGCTGCTCGGCGACCTGCTGGGGCTGGACGAGGTCGGTCTTGGTGACCACCCCGATCACCGGGGTGCGCTTGGCGATCTTCGCCAGCTCGGCGGCGATGAACTTGTCGCCGGGGCCGATCTTTTCGTTCGCCGGCACGCAGAACCCGACGACGTCCACTTCGGACCACGTCGTGTGCACGATGTCGTTGAGCCGCTGCCCCAGCAGGGTCCGGGGGCGGTGCAGGCCGGGGGTGTCGATGAGGATGAGCTGAGCGTCCTCGCGGGACACGATGCCGCGGATCGCGTGGCGCGTGGTCTGCGGCTTGCTGGAGGTGATCGCGACCTTGGTGCCGACGAGCGCGTTGGTCAGCGTCGACTTGCCCGCGTTGGGACGGCCGACGAAGCAGGCGAAGCCGGAGCGGTGTTCGGTCATCGTTCGAGCACCTCGAGAACCGTGCCGTCCGGGGCGGCGAGGATGATCGGCGCGTACCTCGCCAGGTCGCGGACGGCGTGCACGGACGCGCCCTTCAGCAGTCCTTCTTCGCTGACGACGGCGGCGGCTTCGATGCCTTCGGCGCCGCTGGACAGCGCCGCGGCGACCGCGGCCTGGAGCGCGGTGAGCTTGAACGACGGCTGGTCGACCGTGCCCGCGGCGTAGGTGCGGCCGTCGGTGTCGCGGACCGCGGCGCCTTCGGGAGCCTGGATCCGGGCGCGCGAGGACCGGGCGAGGGTGACCAGCTTCTGGTCCTCCGCCTCGAGGTCAGGCATGTTCGACGCTCCTGTCGCGTTCGTCGGGGTGGGGCAGGCGCGTGCGGCGCCGGGTGGTGCGGTCGGCCGGGTCGGTCATCGCCTCGGCATCGGCCGGGTGCACGACCACGGAGGTGATCCGCATGCGGCCGCGCCGGTCCTTGCCGCCTTCGGCGAACAGCCTAAGGCCGGCGACCTCGGCTTCGGCCCCCGGCAGCGGGACCCTACCCAGTCGTTCCGCGAGCAGCCCGCCCACGGTCTCCACGTCGTGGTCTTCGAGGTCGATGCCGAAGAGCTCGCCCAGGTCGTCGACGCTCATCCGGGACGACACGCGGACGGCGCCGTCGGCGAGCTCTTCGACCTCGGGGCGCTCGTCGGCGTCGGACTCGTCGGTGATCTCGCCGACGATCTCCTCGAGGACGTCCTCGATGGTGAGCAGGCCGGCGGTGCCGCCGTACTCGTCGACGGCGATCGCCATGTGGTGGTGCGAGCGCTGCATCTCCTTGAGGAGCTCGTCGAGGCGCTTGGAGTCGGGAACGAAGGAGGCTTCGTTCATCAGCGTGTCGACGACCGTGCTCGACCCGTCCGGGTCCATGTACGCCGACATCAGGTCCTTGATGTTGACGACGCCGACGATGTCGTCGACGGACTCGTCGATCACCGGGAGCCGGGTGAAGCCGGTGCGCAGGGCCAAGGCCAGGGCCTGGCGGACGGTCTTGGTGCGTTCGATCCAGACGATCTCGGTGCGCGGCACCATGACCTCGCGCGCGACGGTGTCGCCGAGCTCGAACACCGAGTGGATCATCTCGCGCTCGGAGTCCTCGACGACGCCGCGTTCCTGGGCGAGGTCGACGAGCTCGCGCAGCTCGACCTCGGAGGTGAACGGGCCTTCGCGGAAGCCCTGGCCGGGGGTGATGGCGTTACCGATGAGGATGAGCAGCCGGGACAGCGGGCCGAGGACCGAGCCGAGGACGCGGACGGGCCCGGCGACGTAGCGGCCGATGCGGTACGGGTGCTGGCGGCCGAGGGTGCGGGGGCCGACGCCGATGAGGACGTAGCTGACGACGACCATCACGACGGCGGCGACGAGCACGGCGAGGCCGAGCGGCCGGAGCCGGGTGCCGACGAAGACGGTGACCAGCACGGTGGCCGTGAGCTCGCAGCCGAGGCGGAGCAGGAGCAGCAGGTTGATGTGCCGCCGGCGTTCGGCGACGACGGCGGCGAGCTGGCGGGCACCGGGCAGCCCGAGCCGGGCGAGGCCTTCGGCCCGGGCTTGCGACACGGTGCTGATGGCGGCGTCGGCCGCCGCGAACACGCCCGCGAGGAGCACGAGCGCGATCGCGAAGAGGAGCTGGACCATGGCTGTGGCCTAGGGCGTTTCCCCGGACGGGGCTTCGCCGGCCGGGGTGGCGCCCGCGTCGAGCCCCGCGATGCCGAGGACGCGGTCGTCGGTGTTGCGCTGGGCGTCCCGCTTCTCCAGCGCGGCGACGGCGTCCTGGTACTCGCCGAGGATCCGCTTCTGGAGGGCGAACATCTCGCGCTCCTCGGCGGGTTCGGCGTGGTCGTACCCGAGGAGGTGGAGGCAGCCGTGCACGGTGAGCAGGTGCAGCTCGTCGATCAGGTCGTGGCCCGCGGTCTTGGCCTGGTCCTTGGCGAACGCCGGGCAGAGCACGATGTCCCCGAGCAGCGCCGGCGACGCGTCGGGCGCGTCCGGGCGGCGCGAGGAGTCGAGCTCGTCCATCGGGAAGGCCATGACGTCGGTGGGACCCGGGAGGTCCATCCAGCGTTCGTGCAGGTCTTCCATGACGTCGAGGGTGACGAGCAGGATGGACAGCTCGGCGAGCGGGCTGACCTCCATCTTGTCGAGGGCGTAGCGCGCGGCCGAGACGATGGACGTCTCGTCGACGTCGACGCCGGACTCGTTGGCGATCTCGATGCTCACCGCCGGTTGCCCTTCCAGCCGTTGCCCTGCTGCTGGTCCTGCGCGTCCTGCACGGCCTGCCACTTCTCGTAGGCGTCGACGATGTCGCCGACGAGCTTGTGCCGGACGACGTCCTGGCTGGTCAGTTCGGCGAAGTGGAGGCCTTCGACGCCGCCGAGGATGTCGCGCACGACGCGGAGGCCGCTGCGCTGCCCGTTCGGCAGGTCGACCTGCGTGACGTCACCGGTGACGACGATCTTGGAGCCCTGGCCGAGGCGGGTGAGGAACATCTTCATCTGCTCGGGCGTGGTGTTCTGGGCCTCGTCGAGGATGATGAAGGCGTCGTTCAGGGTGCGGCCGCGCATGTAGGCGAGCGGCGCGATCTCGATGGTGCCGGCCTGCATGAGCCGCGGGATCGACTCGGGTTCGACCATGTCGTGCAGCGCGTCGTAGAGCGGCCGCAGGTAGGGGTCGATCTTCTCGTTGAGCGTGCCGGGCAGGTAGCCGAGGCGCTCGCCGGCTTCGACGGCGGGGCGGGTCAGCACGATGCGGGTGACCTGCTTGGCCTGGAGGGCCTGGACGGCCTTCGCCATGGCGAGGTAGGTCTTGCCGGTGCCGGCGGGGCCGATGCCGAAGACGACGGTGTGCTTGTCGATGGCGTCGACGTAGCGCTTCTGGTTGAGCGTCTTGGGCCGGATGGTCTTGCCGCGCCGGGAGACGATGTTGAGGCTGAGGACCTCGGCGGGCGACGCGTCCCCGGAGGAGAGCATGCCGATGGTGCGGCGGACGGTGTCCGGGCCGACCTGCTGCCCGCCGGTGGCGAGGGTGACGAGGTCGGCGAAGACGCGTTCGGCGAAGGCGACGTCGGCGGGGGTGCCGGTGAGGGTGACCTCGTTGCCGCGGACGTGCACGTCGGCGGCCAGGAGCTCCTCGGCGACACGCAGGTTCTCGTCTCGGGAGCCGAGCAGGCTGAGGGCGGCGGCGTCGGGAATGGGGAACCGGGACTGCGCAGCCTGAACGGAGGCATCCTCGGTCTTGGCGACGTCCCCGGGGACGTCGGGTCGGGCGGCTCCACCCGGTGCGGTTCCGGCCACGTGGCCTCAGGCCTGCTTTCTCGGTGAGGGAGAACGGACCCCACCGATGCTACTGGCACCCACCGACAGAACGCAGACGGGTTTCGCCTAGTCCTGCTCAGGAGCCCCGAAGAGCCCGAGAGGCTCACCACCCAGAACATGGGCATGAACATGAAAAACGGTCTGCCCGGCATCCCCATCGGTGTTGAAGACAACCCGATACCCGCTCTCGGCAACCCCCTCAAGCTCAGCAACCTTCCGAGCAGTGGAGGCAACATCGGCAAGAAGCTGCGGGTCAGCGGAGGCAAGCTCCCCCAGGTTCCGATACCGGGTCTTGGGCACAACAAGCACATGAACCTTCGCCTGAGGCCGAATATCCCTGAAGGCAAAGGTCCGCTCGTCCTGATAGACGACATCAGCAGGGATCTCCCCGGCAATGACCCGCTCGAAGAGAGTCTCATCCTCACGCATGAGAAGCACCCTACCGACCCAACGCGCCCCACAAGACATGCACCGAGCGAAGGCGCGGGGGTCCGGGGCTCGCCCCGGCGGGGGTCTGGGGGTCCGACCCCCAGAAAACACAACGAACGCGAAGCGGCCCACTGACCGAAGCGAAGCGAGGGAAAGGGGGCCGCGGAGCGGTAGACCCTGGGGGTCGATCTACCGCCACCGCGGCGGCCGCCGGACCGAGGGGGGAGGTGCCCGGCGGGGTCTGTGCTTTCCCAGTGGCGCGCGGACACCGGAAACGGTGTGTGGCGCGTTAGTAAACGAGAGTAACGGGTCGGAGTGTGATCGCGCCATAACTGGGCGCAAAATCGGGGGTCTTTTTTCCGGTGATCTTTTCACCGCCAGCGGGTGGTGAGGGCGCCGAGCGCGCCGAGCGCGACGGCCGCGGCAGTGGACGTGCGAAGCACCGTCGTCCCCAGCCGCACGGCTCGCGCGCCGGCTTCGCGCAGCGTGCGGAGTTCGTCGTCGGTGATGCCGCCTTCGGGGCCCACCACCAGGAGAAGATCGCCGGTGTCCGGCAGGTCGAGGTCGGTCAGGCGGTCGGGGACGTCGGACTCGAGCACGATCGCGAGGGACGTCGTGGCCATCAGCCCGGCGAGCTCGCGGGTGCCGACGGGTTCGGTGACGTCGGGGACGTGGGCGCGGCGGGCTTGCTTGGCGGCGGCGCGGGCGGTGGCGCGCCAGCGGGCGAGGGCTTTGTCGCCGCGGCCGCCGTCGTCCCACTTGGCGACGCTGCGGGCGGCCCGCCACGGGACGATCGCGTCGACGCCGGCTTCGGTGGCGAGCTCGACCGCGAGCTCGCCGCGGTCGCCCTTGGCGAGGGCTTGGGCGAGGACGACGCGCAGCGCGGGTGGTTCCTCGGTCCAGCTCTCCTCGACCGACAGGGTCAGGACGGCGTCCCGGCCGGGCTGGACGGCTTCGACGACGCAGCGGGCCATGGTGCCCGCGCCGTCCGACAGCACCAGCCGCTCCCCCGCGCGGAGGCGGCGGACGGTGGCCGCGTGCCGGGCTTCCTCGCCGTCGAGCACCGCGCGCCCGGAGGCGGGGACGGCGTCGGCGAGGAAGACCGGCAGCGTGGTGTCGGGCACGGTCAGCGGTGGTTCTTCGCGCGCAGCTTGGAGAACAGGCCGCCGTGCTTGCTGCCGTTGGACGCCAGGGTCGGGACTTCCTCGCCGCGCTGCTGGGCGAGTTCGACGAGGAGGTCGCGCTGGGCTTCGTCGAGCTTCGTCGGGACCACGACGTCGATGTGGACGTGCAGGTCGCCGCGGCCGTCGACGCGGCCGGAGGACCGCAGCCGGGGCATGCCCTTGCCGGTGAGGACGAGCTCGGCGTTGGGCTGAGTGCCGGGCTCGACGTCGAGCTCGTAGTCGCCGTCGATGAGCGTCGAGATGGGCACCGTGGCGCCGAGGGCGGCGGTGGTCATCGGGATGCGGAAGTTGCAGTGCAGGTCGTGGCCCTGCCGGACGAACACCTCGTGCGGGGTCTCGTCGATCTCGACGTAGAGGTCGCCGGCCGGGCCGCCGCCGGGGCCGACCTCGCCCTGGCCGGACAGGCGGATGCGCATGCCGTCGCCGACGCCCGGCGGGATCTTGGCGGTGACGTTGCGGCGGGCGCGGATGCGGCCGTCGCCGCCGCACTGGCGGCAGGGGTCGGGGATGACCTCGCCGAAGCCGCGGCAGACCGGGCACGGGCGGGCCGTGACGACCTGGCCGAGGAACGACCGCTGGACGGACTGGACCTCGCCGGCGCCGCCGCAGGTGTCGCAGGTCTTGACGCCGGTGCCTTCGGTGGTGCCGGCGCCGCGGCAGAGGTCGCAGACGATCGCGGTGTCGACGGCGATCTCCTTGTCGACCCCGGTGGCGCAGTCCTCGAGGGACAGGCCGAGCCGGATCAGCGCGTCGGAGCCGGGCTGGACGCGGCTGCGGGGCCCGCGCCCTCGTCCGCCGCCACCACCGCCGGCCGCGCCGAAGAACGCGTCCATGATGTCGCCGAGGCCGCCGAACCCGGCGAACGGGTCACCGCCGCCCCCGCCGCGCGCGCCGCCGTCCATCGGGTCGCCGCCGAGGTCGACGATCTTGCGCTTCTGCGGGTCGGACAGCACCTCGTAGGCCGTGGTGACCTCGCCGAACTTGTGCTGCGCGTCTTCCGACGGGTTGACGTCGGGGTGCAGCTCCCGGGCCAGCTTCCGGTACGCGCGCTTGATGTCCTGATCGCTCGCGTTCTTGGCCACCCCGAGGATGCCGTAGTAGTCCCTCGCCACCGTCTCTGCTTCTCCTTCTGCTCTGCCCGGCTCAGCGGCCGGCCAGGATCTGCCCCACGTAGTTGGCGACCGCGCGCACCGCGGCGATCGTGCCGGGGTAGTCCATCCGGGTCGGGCCGACCACCCCCATGCCGCCGAGCACCATGTCCTGGCCGTATCCGATCGAGACGACCGAGGTGCTGCGCATTTGCTCGTCTTCATTTTCCTCACCGATGCGCACCGTGATCGCACCGGGGTTGCGCGCGGCGGCCAGGAGCTTGAGCACGACCACCTGCTCCTCGAGGGCTTCGAGGACCTGGCGCAGCGAACCCGGGAAGTCGGCGACGTTGCGCGTGAGGTTCGCGGTGCCGCCGAGGACCAGGCGTTCTTCGGGGTGTTCGGCCAGCGACTCGACCAGGACCGTGGTGACGCGGATGAGCGCGTCCCGCAGCTCGCCGGGTGCCTTGTCGGGCAGTTCGGCGACGCGTGCGGCCGCCTCGTTGAGCCGCCGCCCGGACATGGCCGTGTTGAGCACCGACCGCAGCCGCGCGACGTCTTCTTCCGTGACGACGTCGCCGAGGTCGACCGTGCGCTGGTCGACGCGGCCGTTGTCGGCGATCAGCACCAGCATCAGCCGCGCCGGGGTGAGCGGCACCACTTCGAGGTGGCGCACCTTGGCGTTGGTCAGCATCGGGTACTGGACGACGGCGACCTGCCGGGTCAGCTGCGCGAGCAGCCGGACCGAGCGGCGGAGGACGTCGTCGAGGTCGGTGCCGCTGTCGAGGAAGGTGGTGATCGCCCGCCGCTCGGGGGCGCTCAGCGGCTTGATCTCGGAGAGCCGGTCGACGAAGAGCCGGTAGCCCTTGTCGGTCGGCACGCGGCCGGCACTGGTGTGCGGCTGGGTGATGTAGCCCTCTTCTTCGAGGGTGGCCATGTCGTTGCGCACGGTGGCGCTCGACACACCCAGGTTGTGCCGCTCGACGATCGCCTTGGACCCGACGGGCTCCTGGTTGGAGACGTAGTCGGCCACGATCGCGCGCAGCACGTCGAAGCGGCGCTCGTCCGCGTTGGCCACCGGTTCCTCACCTACCTCGCTCGCTGCTCACCTTGAGTTTACGGAAGCCTGAGCGGGTCGTGCTCAACCCCGGGGGTTCGAGTCGGGTAAAGAGCGTACAAACGAATTCCCATGCATTCTTCTCGAAATGAATTCCCGGCTTGAACGGGGAACCGAAAAGCGGTTTGCTGCCTCTGATCCGCATGCCCTCCCCCGACTCCGACCGACTCCGAGGTCACCGTGAACCGAATTGAACCCGCTTCGGCCGGAATGCCCGATATCGCCCGGCGCGCGGCCGAGGCGAAAGCCCGGCTCGAGCGCGTCTCGGCGACCGCCTCGAGTGCCGACGGAGCCGTCACGGTCACCGTCAACACCAGCGGTGCGCTGCAGGAACTCACCTTCGGGCCGCGTGCGGACGAGCTGCCGCGGGCCCGGCTCGCCCAGGCCGTCCTCGCGGCCGCCAAGCGCGCGCAGGTCGACGCCGCCCAGCAGCTGACCGCCATCATGGCGCCGGTGATCGGCACCGACAGCGACGCGATGGAATTCCTGCGGGAACAGATCCCCACGCCCGAAGTGCCGGAAGAAGAACCGGCGCCGCCGCGCTGGGAATTCACCGAAACGCCGCGGGAAACCCCGCCGCCGCCCGTGCGCCCGGCCCGGCCGCGCCCGGACGACGACGAGGACTTCGGCGGCCCGATCCTGCGCCGGGGGCTCTGATGGCGGACCAGGCGATGAAGGTCGACTTCGACGTCCTCGGCGGCCACGAGGACGAGATCCGGGAGATCGCCGACCGGGTGCAGCAGGCGGTCGAGGCCGCCGGCACCGCCGGCGCGCTCGACTTCGACGCGTTCGGGCTGGTCGGGCAGGTGTTCGCGCTGCCGATCCAGGGGTGGGTGGACACCGCCGACAGCTTCCTCAGCGCCGCTGTCGAGGCCGGCCACGACGTCGCGGACCGGGTGAAGACCGCGCACACGGCGTTCCGCGACCACGAAGACAAGACGAAGTGCCTGCTCGAAGGCATCGGCAAGGAGCTCCCGGCATGACCGAGACGCAGGAGAACCCGCTGGTCGCGACGGCCGAGTCGCCGGGCGGCTTCTGGAGCGGCATGGGCGACGGCTCGAAGGGCGAGCTGGACAATGTCAACGCCCAGACCGGCGGCGCGGGCATCTTCAGCGACGCGGCGTCGACGCTCACCGACGCGCGCAACGGCGACTGGGGCAACCTCGCCATGGACGTCGGCACCGACGCCCTCGACCTGCTCGGCGCGGCGATGGACCCGCTGGGCACGCTGGCCAGCGCCGGGGTCGGCTGGCTGATCGAGCACATCAGCTTCCTCAAGGACGGCCTCGACAAGCTCGCCGGCAAGCCCGAAGCCGTCACCGCCAAGGCCGTGACCTGGACGAACATCGCCAAGTCGCTCACCGAGACGGCCGAGAGCTACGAGCAGCAGGCCAAGAAGGTCCAGCAGTCCTTCAGCGACTGCGGCTCCGCCGAGGCCTACCAGCGGACGGCCGAGAGCTACGTCAGCGTCCTGCGCGGCGCCGCGTCGCACGCCGGGGACGCGTCGACGGCCATGAACGTCGGTGCGGCGCTGGTCGGCACCGAGCGCGGCCTGATCCGCGACATGATCTCGTCGTTCGTGGGCGAGCTGATCATCAAGGCGCTGGCCGCGCTCGCCGCGTCCTGGTGCACCTTCGGCGGCACGATCGCGGCGTTCATCGCCGACACGGTCGTCGAGGGCGGGGTGCTCGCCGAGAAGATCAGCACGCGCATCACGAAGATCGTCGAAAAGCTGGAGAGCCTGGCGAAGGGCGCGGGCAAGTCGAAAGCGGCGCTCGAAGGCGCGGCGAACGCGCTGAAGAAGGTGGGCAAGGGCGCCGACAAGCTCGTGGACCAGAGCGTCGAGACGGCCGCGAAGATCGAGCGGAAGGCCAACGAGCTGAAGCAGGCGGGCAAGGAGGCGAAGTCCGCCGAGGAGACGGCGAAGGGCTGGAGCGACGCCGCCAAGGAGCACGTCCCGGGCCGCGAGAAGGTCGAAGGCCTCGGCGACCGGCTGTCCGACGACGGCCGCAGCTTCCTCAGCCAGAAGGAGTGGCGCGAAGGCGGCGGCAAGGTCCCCGGCTTCAACCTCGCCGACGGGGTCGGCGTGGGCGCCGAGGCCCGCCGGCAGGAGAACGAGCAGATCGACCGCTACCACGAGAGCCGGGAAGCCTACGAAAAGGAACACCCGGAGGGCGAAGGCGAGTGACCGTGGCCGGACAAGCGGAAGCGGAGCTGGCCAACCGCCAGGGCCGGCTCCACCCTTCGCAGCGCGGGAAAGTGCTCGACAGCAGCTTCTGGCTGGCGGCGATCGTCGCGATCGCCGGGCTGGTCACGGCCGTGGCCATCCCGGCCACGACGATCGACACGCGGTACGGCGCCGGACTCGCCTCGTCCAGCGTGACCGCCGCCCTCGGCACCGCGATCCCGCTCCTCGTCCTGGCCGCCTGGTTCGCGTTCGTCTGCTGGCGCCGGCTGGCCGACCTGCGGGCCGGGCGGCTGGTCGTGATCACCGGCTGGACCCGCGACTTCGGCCGGCAGCGCCCCGACCCCGACTGCCCGATCGTGCTCTCCACGCGGCTCAGCAAAGGCATGAACGAGCACTTCTACCTGAAAGCGGGCGGCAAGGAGTTCCAGCTCTACTCGAAGGAGCTCCGCGCGCGGATCCAGGCGGAGCGGACCAACGCCGTCTACCTGACCCCGCGCACGAAGCTGCTGATCAACGTCCTGCCCGCCTAGACCGCCTTGGTCAGAGCGTCGAACTCGGCGTCGGTCAGCTGGATGTCCGCGGCGGCGACGTTGTCCTCGAGGTGCGCGACCGACGAGGTGCCCGGGATCGGCAGCACGACGGGCGACCGCTTGAGCAGCCAGGCGAGCGCGAGCTGCGACGGTGAGGCGTCGTGCTCCTTGGCGAGCGCGGTCAGCGGGCTGTCCGGCCCGGCGAGGGCGCCGGTGGCCAGCGGGAACCACGGGATGAAGGCGATGCCGTGCTCGGTGGCGTGCTCCAGCAGCGGCTCGGCGTCGCGCTTGGCGAGGTTGAACAGGTTCTGCACGGAGACGATCTCCGCGGTCTTCTGCGCTTCCTTCAGCTCGTCCACGCCGATCTCGGACAGGCCGATGTGCCGGATCTTGCCCTCTTCCTGAAGCTTCTTCAGCTCGCCCACCTGCTCGGCGACGGGCACCTTCGGGTCGATCCGGTGCAGCTGGAGGAGGTCGATCCGGTCGACGCCGAGGTGGCGCAGGCTCAGCTCGACCTGCTGCCGCAGGTACTCGGGCCGCCCGACGGGGATCCACTGGTTCGGCCCCTGCCGGGTGAAGCCGGCCTTGGTCGCGATGACCACGTCGTCGGCGTAGGGGTGCAGGGCCTTCTTGATCAGCAGGTCGGCGACGAAGGGTCCGTAGGCGTCGGCGGTGTCGATCAGGGTCACGCCGAGTTCGACGGCGCGCCGCAGCACGCGCACGGCCTCGTCCGGGTCCTTCGGGTCGCCCCAGACCCCCGGCCCGGTGAGCTGCATGGCGCCGTACCCGAGGCGGGTGACCGGCAGGTCGCCGCCGATGGTGAAGGTGCCGGAGTTCTTCGCGCTCATGGTTCGTCCCATCGTCGTCCGGGGGGTGTTCCCCCCGGGGGGTGAACCCCGGGGGTACCCCGGACGATTCCCGGAAACGTTCAGGAGTTGCGCGGGAAGCCCAGGTTCACACCCGCGTGCGACCGGTCCGGCCACCGCGACGTCACGACCTTCGTCCGCGTGAAGAAGTGGAACCCCTCCGGCCCGTAAGCGTGGCTGTCGCCGAACAGCGAGTCCTTCCAGCCACCGAACGAGTAGTACCCCACCGGGACCGGGATCGGGACGTTCACGCCGACCATCCCGACCTCGACCTCGTTCTGGAACCGCCGCGCCGAGGAGCCGTCGCCGGTGAAGATCGCCACGCCGTTGCCGTACGGGTTCGCGTTGACCAGGTCCAGCGCGTCGTCGTAGGAAGCCGTGCGCGCCACCGACAGCACCGGGCCGAAGATCTCGTCCGTGTAGATCGACATCTCCGGACGGACGTGGTCGAACAGCGTCGGGCCGAGCCAGAAGCCGTCCGGGGCACCGGAAACCTCGATCCCCCGGCCGTCCACCACCAGCGACGCGCCCGCCGACACTCCGGCGTCCACATAGGACTCGACGCGGGCGTGGTGGGCCGCCGTGACCAGGGGTCCCATCTCGGACGACGGCTCTCGGCCGTCGCCGACCCGCAGCCGGGCCATCCGCTCGGTGATCTTGCGCACGAGTTCGTCGCCGATCGGGTCGACCGCCACGACCACCGACACCGCCATGCAGCGCTCGCCGGCCGAGCCGAACCCGGCCGACACCGCGGCGTCGGCGGCCAGGTCGAGGTCCGCGTCCGGCAGCACGACCATGTGGTTCTTCGCCCCGCCGAGGGCCTGCACGCGCTTGCCGTGCCGGGTGCCGGTTTCGTAGACGTACCGCGCGATCGGCGTCGACCCCACGAACGAGATCGCCTTGACGTCGGCGTGCTCCAGGAGCCCGTCCACCGCGGCCTTGTCGCCGTGCAGCACGTTCAGCGCACCCGCGGGCAGCCCGGCCTCGGCGAACAGCTCCGCGATGAACACCGCCGCCGACGGGTCCTTCTCGCTCGGCTTGAGCACGACGGTGTTGCCGCAGGCCAGCGCGTTCGGGACGAACCAGAGCGGCACCATCGCCGGGAAGTTGAACGGCGAGATCACGCCGACCACCCCGAGCGGCTGCGCGATCGAGTAGACGTCGACGCCGGTGGACGCGTTCTCGCTGAATCCGCCCTTGAGCAGCTGCGCCGCACCGCACGCGAACTCGACGTTCTCGATCGCGCGTGCGACTTCGCCTGCCGCATCGGACTCGACCTTGCCGTGCTCGCTCGTGACGATCTTCGCCAGCTCGTGCTTGCGCGCGGCCAGGAGCTCGCGGAAGGCGAACAGCACCCGCGTCCGGCCGGCCAGGGACGTCCCGCGCCAGCCCGGCAGCGCCGCCTTGGCCGAGGCGACGGCCGCTTCGACCTCGGCGTCGCCGGCGAAGTCGACCTGCGCGCGGACCGCGCCCGTGGCGGGGTCGAACACGTCGCCGGTGCGCGCGGGAGTGCCGGTGAACGGCTTGCCGTCGATCCAGTGGCTGATGCGGTCGGTCACGGCGATGCGCTCCTTCGCTCGGGGACGTCCCGTCGAGTCTCCGGGCGGGCGCCACGCCAACGCCATCGACAACGTGTACGGAGTCACCGTTCCGGCCGTACAGTCTGTCCCTGCCGATCAGACCCTCAGACCCGAGGAGCCATGTACCCGACCGTCGCCGAGGTGCTCGCGCTGCCGGTGCTGCGCCACGGCCGTCCGCACGTCGTCGCCGGCGTGGCCGGGCTCGACGCCCCGGTGCGCTGGGCGCACGTCGCCGAGGTCGCCGACATCGCGCACCTGCTGCGCGGCGGCGAGCTGGTGCTGACGACCGGCGTCGCGCTGCCCGACGACGGCCCGGCGCTGGCCCGCTACGTCGCCGACCTGGCCGGGGTCGGCGCCGCCGGCCTGGTGATCGAGCTGGTCCGGCACTGGAGCGACAAGCTGCCCGCCGCGCTGGTCGAGGCGGCCGAGAAGCACGGCCTGCCGCTGGTGACGCTCTCGCGCGAGACGCGGTACGTGAGCGTCACCGAGGCGGTGAACGGCCAGATCGTCGACGCCCAGGTCGCCGAGCTGCGCGCCGCGGAGCGCGTGCACGAGACCTTCACCGCGCTGACGGTCGCGGGCGCCGAACCCGGCGTCGTCCTGGGCGAGGTCGCCCGGCTGACCGAGCAGCCGGTGGTGCTGGAGACGCTGTCGCACGAGGTCCTCGCCTACGACGCGGCCGGCACCGACCCGGCCGAGCTGCTCACCGGCTGGCCGGCCCGGTCGCGGGTGGTCCAGATCGGCGAGCGGACCGGCTACCACCCCGGTTCGGGCTGGCTGGTGACCGTCGTCGGCGCGCGCGGGCACGACTGGGCGCGTCTGGTGGTCGTCTGCGCCGACCCGCCGCCGCACCGCCACCGGGTGGTCGCCGAGCGAGCCGCGTCGGCGCTGGCCGTGCACCGGCTGGTCGCCAAGGATTCGGACGGCCTGGAGCGGCAGGCCCATCGAGCCGTGCTGCACGAGCTGCTCGCGTCGCCGGCCCCGACGGCGGAGCTGCTGGCGCGGGCCTCGGCGCTGGCCGTGCCGCTGACCGGGCGGCAGCTGGTCGGGCTGGCGGTCCGGCCCCGGTTGGCCGTCACCGGGCGGCCCGCGCTGTCCACGCCGCCGGTGCTGCGCGAACTGGCCGAGGCGACGGTCCTGGCGGCGCGCCGCGCGAAGGTGTCGGCGCTGGTGGCGACCGACGACCTCGGTGTGCGGGCGTTGATCGCGCTGTCGCCGGAGGCGAACGCCGACACCGTGCTGCACCGGCTCGCCACCGACGTCCACGAGGCCCGGAGCAGCGCGCCCGGTGTCCTCGCGGTCGGCACGACGGTGTCGTCGCCCGCCGAAGCGGGCCGGACGCTGTTGGAAGCCGGTCAAGTCGCGGCGGCCGCGTTGGGGGCGGGCGCCGAGCGCGTGCTGCACCGGTTGTCGGACGTCCGCCTGCGCGGCCTGCTGCACCTGCTGTCGGGCGATGAGCGGGTGTCGGCGTTCGCCGTGCGCGAGCTCGGGCCGCTGCTCCAGCGCGACGCGGCCTCCGGCAGCCGGCTGGTGCAGGCGCTGCGGCACTACTGCGAGCAGGGCGGCAACAAGTCGGCGGCCGCGGCGGCGGCGCACACCTCGCGGACGGCGTACTACCAGCAGCTCGCCCGGATCGAGCAGGTCCTCGGCGTCCACTTGGAGGACCCGGAGTCGATGCTTTCGCTCTACGTCGCGTTGTTGTCGCTGGACCTCACTCGGTCGAGCGAAGAAGACTCACCCGGACGGGGAACACAGTGATCGGCCTCGGGCTGCCGATGGAACCGATATGGCCCTACTCCCCTTCGCAGCCTGCCTGATGAGCTTGAGCTGTCTCGCCCCTGCGCAGCCGCCGGCGTCGACCTTGCAGCTGACCAGCCACGACACCGCCAACCGGATCGGCTCGGTGGTCCTGACGTGCGACCCGACGGGCGGCACGCACCCCAAGCGCGACAAGGCGTGCGCGGTGCTTGCGGGTGCGGACGGTGATTTTTCGCGAATCCCGGCACGGCACCAGATGTGCACGCTGATCTACGCCCCGGTGGACGTGACGGCGGTCGGCACGTGGCACGGAAAGCCGGTGTCGTACCGGACGACGTACGCGAACCGCTGCGAGGCGGACCGCAACTCGGACGACGTCTTCGCGTTCTGACGCCGGGCGCGCGGAAGCCGCCGGGTCGCCCCCACGACGGCCCGGTTGCTTCCGCGCATTGCTTTCAACCACGCACCGCACGCGCCGGCGGTTCAGCAGTTGCCGAGAGTCACATCGCGGGCGTTCGAACGGCTGAGGTTCCACGCCGGCCAGCCGTCGGGGGCGTCGCCGGCGAGGACCTGGCGCAACACGCACGTCCGCAGGGGTTCGGGCAGCCGGGCCGACACCACCGGGACGACGTCGGTGGAGAAGCCCGCCAGGTAGTGGTGGTCCAGGGGCTTGCCGGCGGCCGCGCGGTCGAGGTTGGCCTCGGCGATGAGGCGTTCCGGGTCGAGGACGGCGAGCACCAGCAGCGCCGCGGCGGCGGTGCCGATCGCCGCGCGGGGCAGCCACGCCGAGCGGAGCTTGACCAGCGACGCCAGCACCAGCACGAACACCGCGCCGAACCACAGTTCGCAGACCTCGACGAGCAGCCGCAGCACGGTGAAGCCGTACGCCTCCTGGTACGTCCACATGCGACTCAACGCCGATCCGACGAGCACCAGGCTCAACGCGCTCAAGGCGCCCAGGAGGATGCGCTGGCGGAGCCGGTCGGCCTTCGTGACGTTCGGGGCCCAGCGCAGCGCCGCGGCGACGATCGCCAGCGTCAGCACGGTGACGGCGCACAGCTGCCAGAAGCCGCCGCGGGCGTACTCGGCGGAGGTGAGGTTGCTGGTGCGCAGGACGTATCCGGTGCCGCCGAAGAGCACGACCAGCCGGACACCGACGAACACGCTGAAGAGGAAGACGAGGACGGTGAGCGGGACCGTCCACTCCAGACCGTGCTTCGTCCGGTATGGACGGTCGGTGTGCGCGCGGTGCGGTGGCGCGGCGAGGAAGTAGCAGGCTCCGGCGACCAGCAGCGCGAAGACGGCGAACACGCAACACCAGCGCACGAGGACATCGAGGCTGAGATCCGGGATGACGGCGTTGACGACGGCGGCGAAGGCGGCGTCGGCGCTGGCCAGCAGCGGCACGAAGACGGCGACGAGTGCGGCGGTGGCCAGCGCGGCGAGGCCGATCCGCCGGGCGACGCCGTCGCGGCGGGCGGCGAAGCGGCCCACCCCGCGGCCGGCCCAGGGAACGGCGCGAAGGGCTTCCAGGGGGACGGCGAGCATGTCGTAGACGACGGAGTTGACGGTCCGCTTCCCGACGACGGCGAGCGACCCCGTGACGACGGCCCCGAGCACGCAGAGGACGAACAGCCACCCGGACGCCCGCACGGCACCCATCGCGAGCAGGGCGAGGGTGAGGAAGGCCCATCCGGCGCTGCCCCAGGTGAAGGGCCCCGGCTCCCCGTCTTCCCGCGACCGCCGATCGGCGAAGAAGACGGCGAGGGTGACGGCCAGCCCGGCCAGCAGCCACCCGACGCCGGGCCGGTCGACGGGCAGCACGAGAGCGGCGGCCACCCCGGCCAGTCCGGCGGCGGGCAAGACGGCGGGAGGAAGGGGAACGACGGCGGACTTGGGCGGCGGGACGGGCCGCATGAGGACGGGCGGCGCGGCCACGGCAACCCCGCCGCCCCGGGCTTCACCGACCCCCGCAACGCCGCCGGCGCGCGCCGGCCCGTCCCGGCCAACCTCGCCGGCGCGCACCCCGCCACCCGCGGCTTCCCGGGCGGCGCGAGCCGAAGACGCTGCCGCGAACCCGCTGCCCCGGGCTTCACCGGCTGCCCCACCCGGCCCGGGTTCGGGTGAAGTCGCCTCACCGACTCCCGCCGATCGCTTGCCCCGCGGCACCCGCTTGTCCACGCCCGGCTGTCCGGGCTCACCGATCCTGCTCTTCGGCATCTTCCTCAACTCTCGTTGGCATTCGCAAATGTCATCGCCCGCGCCGCCCGCTGAGCCCAAACGTCTTGAATGAGTCATTCAGGTCACCGGAGGTCCTGAATGACTCATTCAAGACACCGGGACCCAGCCAAAAGCTTCAGCCCGTCGGCAGCGTCACCCGGATGCGGCTCCCGACCCCCGCCGAGGGCTCCACCACCCCGATCGTCCCGCCGTGCAGCTCCACCGCCCACCGCGCGATCGCCAGACCCAGCCCCGTCCCCCCGCCGGACGGCCGCTCCCCCCGCGTGAACCGCTCGAACACCCGCACGCGGTCGGCCGGCGCGATCCCCGGCCCTTCGTCGCACACGTCGATGCGCACCTCGCCCGGCCGCACCTCGGCCAGCACCCGCACCGAACCACCCGCCGGGCCGTGGCGGGCCGCGTTCTCCAGCAGGTTGGCCATCACCTGGAACAGCCGGCCGCGGTCGGCGACGACCACCGCGTCCGGAGGTGAAACCGACACCGTGAACGTCACCCCGCGCACCAGAGCCGCCTCCGACACCGCCTCCGACAACAGCGAGCCAAGCGAAAAAGACGTCTTGTGCAGCGGAATCGCCCCCGCGTCGAGGCGCGAGAGGTCCAGCAGCTCGTCCACCAGCGTCGCCAGCCGCTCGGTCTGCTGCAACGCCGTCTTCAGCGTCGCCGGGTCCGGGTCCTCGACGCCGTCGACGAGGTTCTCCAGCACGCCGCTCAACGCCGTGATCGGCGTCCGCAGCTCGTGCGACACGTTGGCGATCAGCTCGCGCCGCTGCCGGTCGGCGTCGCCGAGGTCCCCCGCCATCAGGTTGAACGCCTGCGCGAGCTCGCCCACCTCGTCGCGCGTGGTGGCGCGGACGCGGCGCGTGTAATCGCCCTTCGCCATCGCGCGCACCGCGCCCGTCATCTCGCGCAGCGGCCGCGTCATGCCGTGTGCCAGCACCTGCGACAGCAGCAGCGCCAGCACCATCGCCGTGATCGTCGTCTTCGGCGGCAGCCAGCCGATCTGCCAGTTGAAGAACGCGAACGCGACCCCACCGGACGCGACCATCAGGATCGCCAGCTTCAGCTTGATCGACCGGATCCCGTCCAACGGCCGGGGCAGCAGCTCGACCACCTTGACCAGTAAAGTCTTCACGATCCCGCCTCCAGCGCGTACCCGACGCCGTGCACCGTCCGGATGAGGTCGGCGCCGAGCTTCCGCCGCAGCGCCTTGATGTGGCTGTCCACCGCCCGGGTGCCCGCGGACGTGCCGTGGACGTCCCAGTCCCACACCTCCGACAGCAGCCGTTCCCGCGGCTGCACCACCCGCGGCCGCCGCGCGAAGTGCACCAGCAGGTCGAACTCGATGGGTGTCAGCTGCGCCGCCACCCCTGCCCGCGCGACGCGCCGCTGGTCGACGTCGATCTCGAGGTCGCCGAGGACGATCCGAGTCCCCGAAGCACCCGCGGACGAGCGCTCCACCCGCCGCAGCAGCGCGTGTACCCGAGCCGTCAGCACCCGCATCGAGAACGGCTTCGTGAGGTAGTCGTCGGCGCCGACCCCGAGCCCGACCAGCATGTCCGTCTCGTCGGCGCGCGCGGTCAGCATGAGCACCGGCACCGGCCGCCGCCCCTGGATCCGGCGGCAGACCTCCAGGCCGTCGAACCCCGGGAGCATGACGTCCAGCACCACCAGATCCGGCTCCGACGACGTGTCCGCTTCGACGGCGGCCGGCCCGTCGTGGGCGACGTCCACGCTGAATCCCTCGGCCCGCAGCCGGGCCGCGATCGACCCGGCGATGGTGACGTCGTCCTCGACGACGAGCACTCGCCGCACTACCGGTTCCATGTGAGCGACCTTAGGGATCAGCGGTGGAGAGGGTCAGCGCGAAGTGTGGAGATCCTGTGGAGACGTTTCACCCGCTTTGCCGGTTCGTGACGGCGAGATGTGTGACGCAGGTCATGCACCCCGACGCCCGTTCGCGCAATCGACAGACTGCACTCCTGATCAGGGAAGAGTGAACAGTCTGCCGTTGCCCCGGCCCTGACCTGGCGCGCAGGATGCCGCAATGGCGCCGACACCCGCAGACCAGCGCGTGCACGACGACGGCCGGGTCGAGCTCGACCCCGCCGACGTCCCGTCTCTCGAAGGCAGCCGGTTCTTCAACGAGGAGCTGGCCCCCGTCCCCGTCGAAAAACGGACCTGGACCACTTACAACTACTTCGCGCTCTGGATGGGGATGGCCCACAACATCCCCAGCTACGCCCTGGCCGCGTCGCTGATCGCGCTCGGCATGAACTGGGTGCAGGCGCTGATCACGATCACGATCGGCAACCTCGTCGTCCTCGCCCCGATGCTGCTCAACAGCCACGCGGGCACGAAGTACGGCATCCCGTTCCCGGTGTTCGCCCGCGCGTTCTACGGCCTGCGCGGCGCCAACCTGGCCGCGCTGCTGCGCGCGTTCATCGCGTGCGGCTGGTTCGGGATCCAGACCTGGGTCGGCGGCGAGGCCATCTACGTCATCCTCGGCCGCTTGCTCGGGTCGTGGTGGCGGGACGCACCGATGGTCGCGGGGCAGCACTGGACGCTGTGGCTGTCGTTCATCGTGTTCTGGATCGGCCAGCTGCTGATCATCTGGCGCGGCATGGAAGCGGTCCGCCGGTTCGAGAACTGGACGGCGCCGCTGGTGTCGGTCGGCTTCCTGATCATGCTCGGCTACGTCATGGTCAAGGCGGGCGGCCTCGGCCCGATCCTGTCCGACGGCGGCAAGCTCGGCTGGGGCCCGGACTTCTGGAAGGTGTTCGCGCCGTCGCTGATGGCGATGATCGCGTTCTGGTCGACGCTGTCGCTGAACATGCCGGACTTCACGCGCTTCGGCGGCAGCCAGCGCAAGCAGGTCCGCGGCCAGATCCTCGGCCTGCCCACCACGATGACGTTCATCGCGATCGTGGCCATCCTGACGACGTCGGGCGGGCACGTGCTCTACGGCGAGGACATCTGGGACCCGGCGCAGCTGGCCGACAAGTTCACCAGCCCGGTCGTGGTCGTCGTCGCGCTGGTCGCGCTGGTGCTGGCGACGATCTCGGCGAACCTGGCGGCCAACGTCGTCAGCCCGTCCTACGACTTCTCGAACGCCTTCCCGAAGAAGATCACGTTCGCGGTCGGTGGCGGCATCACCGGCGTCATCGGCATCCTCATCCAGCCGTGGCGGCTGTACTCCGACCCGAACATCTACATCTTCGCGTGGCTCGGCTTCTACGGCGGCCTGCTCGGCGCGGTCGCCGGGGTGCTCGTCGCGGGCTACTGGGTGATCGCCCGCACCAAGCTTCGCCTGAAAGATCTCTACACACCCGATGGGGTGTATTGGTTCAGCGGGGGCTGGAACTGGCGCGCGCTGGTCGCGACGCTGGTGGGAGCCGTCCTCGCGGTCGGCGGCGCGTACGGCGGACCGTTCCCCGCTGACGGGCTCATCCCGTTCCTCAAGCCGCTTTACGACTACAACTGGGTGGTCGGCTTCGTCGGCGCGTTCGTCGTCTTCGCCGCCCTGTCCATGTCCGCAACGCAGAAGGAGGAATTCAGTGAGCGTGGTTCGAGCCGGCCTGATCCAGCAGCGGTGGACGGGTGACAAGGAGTCCATGATCAAGGCGGCGGTCGACCACATCGCCACCGCCGCTTCACAGGGCGCCCAGGTCGTCTGCCTGCAGGAGCTGTTCTACGGGCCGTACTTCTGCCAGGTGCAGGACACCGACTACTACTCCTACACCGAAGGCATCCCGGACGGCCCGACGACCAAACTCATGCAGGAGGTCGCCGAGCGCCACGGCGTCGTGCTGGTCGTGCCGATGTACGAGGTCGAGCAGCCGGGCGTCTACTACAACACCGCCGCGGTGATCGACGCCGACGGCACGTACCTCGGCAAGCACCGCAAGAACCACATCCCGCAGGTCAAGGGCTTCTGGGAGAAGTTCTACTTCCGCCCCGGGAACATGGGCTACCCGGTGTTCGACACGGCCGTGGGCCGCATCGGCGTGTACATCTGCTACGAGCGGCACTTCCCCGAGGGCTGGCGCGCGCTGGGCCTGGCCGGGGCGAAGATCGTGTTCAACCCGTCGGCGACCAGCCGCGGCCTGTCGCAGTACCTGTGGCGGCTGGAGCAGCCGGCGGCCGCGGTGGCCAACGAGTACTTCGTCGGCGCGATCAACCGCGTCGGCAAGGAACCGCTGGGCGACAACGACTTCTACGGCCAGACGTACTTCGCCGACCCGCGTGGCCAGCTGATCGGCGACGCCGCGTCGGACACCGAGGACGAGGTCGTCGTGCGTGACCTCGACATGGCGCAGCTCGACGAGATCCGGGACCTGTGGGCCTTCTACCGCGACCGCCGGCCGGACACCTACGGCCCCCTCACGGAGGCCTGATGACCACGCTCATCAAGGGCGGCCAGGTCGTTTCTCCGTCGGGCGCTCTTCTGGCCGACGTCCTCGTCGACGGCGAGACCATCGCCGCCGTCGGGGCGCCCGGCACGCTGGCCGGCGACGAGACGATCGACGCCACCGGCAAGTACGTGCTGCCCGGCGGCATCGACGCGCACACGCACATGGAGATGCCGTTCGGCGGCACGCACTCCGTCGACTCGTTCTCGACCGGCACGACCGCGGCGGCGTGGGGCGGCACGACGACGATCATCGACTTCGCCGTGCAGGCCAAGGGCACGTCCCTGTTGTCCACAATGGACAAGTGGCACAGCAAAGCGGACGGCAACTGCGCGATCGACTACGGCTTCCACATGATCGTCTCCGACGTCAACGACCAGTCGTTGAAGGAGATGGAAGCCTGCGTCGACGCCGGTGTCGGCAGCTTCAAGATGTTCATGGCCTATCCGGGGGTGTTCTACTCCACGGACGGGGAAATCCTGCTGGCGATGCAGAAAGCGCGCGAAATCGGCGCTACGATCATGATGCACGCGGAGAACGGCATCGCGATCGACCAGCTGGCGGCGCAGGCCGTGGCCGCGGGCAACACCGACCCGGTACAACACGGCCTGACGCGGCCGCCGGAACTGGAAGGAGAAGCGACGTCGCGGGCGATCCAGCTCGCGAAGGTCACCGGTTCGCCGCTGTACATCGTGCACCTGTCGGCGTCGCAAGCGCTTGCGGCGGTGGCGGAAGCGCGCAACGACGGCCAGAACGTCTTCGCCGAGACCTGCCCGCAGTACCTCTACCTGTCCATTGAGGACCTGGCCAAGCCGGACTTCGAGGGTGCGAAGTACGTCGCGTCGCCGCCGCTGCGGGAGAAGTCACACCAGGCGGACCTGTGGCGCGGGCTGCGGACGAACGACCTCTCCGTGGTGTCCACCGACCACTGCCCGTTCTGCTTCAAGGACCAGAAGGAGCTGGGCCGCGGCGACTTCCGGGCGATCCCGAACGGCATGCCGGGGGTCGAGCACCGGATGGACCTGCTGCACCAGGGCGTCGTCGCCGGTGAGCTGACGCTCGGGCGGTGGGTCGAGACGTGCTCGGCGACGCCGGCGCGGATGTTCGGGCTGTACCCGCGCAAGGGCGTCGTCGCGGCGGGCTCGGACGCGGACATCGTGATCTACGACCCGGCTGCGACGCAGACGTTGTCCGCCGAGACGCACCACATGAACGTGGACTACTCGGCGTACGAAGGGTTCGAAATCACCGGTCGCGTGCACACCGTGCTGTCCCGCGGGCGCGTGGTCGTGTCGCCGGACGGGTTCACGGGATCGACGTCGCACGGCAAGTTCCTGTCCCGCGAACTCAACCAGTACCTGAACTGAGGACGCCATGGACTTCGGAATCGTGCTGCAGACGGACCCGCCCGCGCGGGACGTCGTGCGGCTGATGAAGGACGCCGAGGACGCCGGGTTCCGCTACGGCTGGACGTTCGACTCCTGCGTTTTGTGGCAGGAGCCGTTCGTCATCTACTCGGCGATCCTGGCGGCGACGTCGTCGCTGGTCGTGGGGCCGATGGTGACCAGCCCCGGCACGCGGGACTGGTCGGTGATGGCGTCGACGTTCGCCACGCTCAACGACATGTACGGCAACCGGACGGTCTGTGGCATCGGCCGCGGCGACTCGGCGCACCGCGTCGTCGGGAAGCCACCGTCCACTTTGGCCACCGTCCGCGACTGCATGCGCGTGGTGAAGGACCTCGCCGAAGGCCGCTCGGTGACGATGAACGAGACGACCGTGCAGATCCCGTGGATCCGCAACGGGCGTCTGGAAATGTGGATGGCCGGGTACGGGCCGAAGGCGCTGAAGACGGTCGGCGAGCACGCCGACGGCTTCATCCTGCAGTGCGCGGACCCGGCGATCGCCCGCTGGACGATCGGCGCGGTGCGCGACGCGGCCCGCGCGGCCGGCCGCGACCCGGGCGGCATCACGATCTGCGTCGCGGCCCCGGCGTACGTCGGCGACGACCTGGCGCACCAGCGCGAGCAGCTGCGCTGGTTCGGCGGGATGGTCGGCAACCACGTGGCGGACCTGGTGGCGCGTTACGGTTCGACGGGTGCGGTGCCGCGCGAGCTGACGGACTACATCCGTGAACGCGAGGGCTACGACTACAGCCACCACGGCAAGGCGGGCAACCCGTCGACGGAGTTCGTCCCGGACGAGATCGTCGACCGGTTCTGCCTGCTGGGCCCGGCGGCCGCGCACGTGGAGCGGTTGCAGGAGCTGGCGGAGCTGGGCGTGGACCAGTTCTCGCTCTACCTGATGCACGACGACCGCGAGGCGACGCTGGCGTCGTACGGTTCGCAGATCATCCCGAAGCTGACCGCGTAGGGCTTGCCCTACCCCGGTTCCGGGGGTGCGCACCAGCGCGCCCCCGGTCCCGGCGGCGGGACGATCGGGCCCATGAATTCTCCGAAACTCCGTGCTGCGCTGGCTCTGGGGGCCGCCGCGAGCGTGGTCGCACTGTGTTCGCTTACCGAGTGTGCGCCCGCGGCCGCGGCGAGCCCCACCGGAATCGTCTGGGAATCCGCGTGCAGCGCCGGGTACCAGTGCGGCCACCTCGACGTCCCGATGTCCTATCAGGACCCTTCCGCCGGCACCGTGTCCATCGCCGTCGGGAGGTTGCCCGCCACCGACCAGGCCCACAAGCTGGGCACGATCTTCTACAACCCGGGCGGCCCCGGCTCGTCCGGCCGCTTCGCCCCGGCGTTGACGCCCTTCCTGCACGCTCGCTTCGACATCGTCGGGTTCGACCCGCGCGGCGTCGGCGCGAGCTCGAAGATCCACTGCTTCACCGATCCGTCGCAGCTCGAGGTGCTCCAGCGCGCGCTCGGCACGTTCCCGCTGACCCGTGAAGCCGAACAGCAGCAGATCGCGGACACGCACACGGTCACCGACCTCTGCGAGCAGAACGCGGGCGCCTTGGCCGACCACCTGTCGACCGGGACGATCGCCCGGGACCTCGACCGGCTGCGGGCGGCGTTCGGCGAGCCGAAGCTGCGGTACTACGGGAAGTCATACGGCACCTACGTCGGCGAGACCTACGCCAACCTGTTCCCCGGCCGCGTCGGCTCGCTCGCGCTCGACGCGGTCGACGATCCGATGCGCTGGGCGACCGGCTCGGGTCCGATGAGCTACCGGCTGCGCGGCTACGAAGACGGCCCGCGGGCTCTTGAGTCCTTTTTGGACGCCTGCGCGTCACGGTGCACGTTCGACTACGACGGGATTCTGGACCGGCTCGAAGCCGGGCCGATCACGGTGACGGACACGGCCGGGAAGCAGGTCGTCGTCACCTACCAGAGCGCCATCGCCACGATCCACAACTACCTGACCGACGCCCAGGCCGCGCCGCAGCTGGCGGCGTTCCTGCAGGCGCTGGCGGACCCGGCGTCCCGCGCACCGGTGTCGGCAGGTGGCCCGCCGGACGTCGATTCGCTGCTCGGCGGCGGCGCGACGCTGTGCTCGGACGCGGCGAACCCGCGTGATCCGGCCGTCTGGTGGGACTACGCGCAGCGCGCCGACCAGGTCGGCCGCGGGTTCGGCCCGTACGACGTCTACAAGACGCTGCCGTGCGCCACGTGGGACGTCTCGGACACCGGCCGCTACGCCGGCCCGTGGAACCGGCCGACGGCACCGATCCTGCTCCTCGCCAACCGCCAAGGCGACCTGGAAACGCCGTACGCCGGGGCCCAACGGACCGAGAAGCTGCTGGCCAACGCGCACCTGCTGACCCTCGATACGTACGGCCACGGTTCGCGCGGCAAGAGCGCGTGCGTGGACGCCTCGCTCGACCGCTACTTCGTCGCCGGTTCCGTGCCCGCTCGCGGTGCGCTCTGCACCCCGGACCGGGGTCCCTTCGACTGAAGGTAGTTCATCGCCGCTTCGGGATCACCCAGCCAGTCTTCGTAGTCGGCCGGGTTCTCGAAGAGGTGCGCGAACCGGTGCGCCACTTCGGGAACGCGCTGCGCGGTGTCCAAAGTGGCCAGGACGTGCGGCGGTGGCGGGGCCAGGAGGTCGTTGTTGAAGCGCGTCGCGTGCCGGGCGTGGTGCCAGTAGCGGGCGAAGGCGTCGTGCATGAACTCTTCGTCGAACGGCCGGTCGGCGCGCTCGACGATGGCCTCCTCGTACGCCCGCGCCGCACGGGCGGCCAGGTTGGCGCCCTGGCCGCCGACCGGGTCGTTGGTCACCGCGGTGTCGCCCATCGCGAGGACCTTCGCCCCGGACGGCAGCGTGCCGACCGGGTGCCGCACGATCGGCGTGATCCGGCCGTGCAGCATCTCGGTCGGCGCCACGGGACGCGCGTCGTCGAGGAGCCCGGCTTGCCACGGGTAGTGCGTGCGCAGCAGCTTGCGTGCGGTCTCGTAGTGCTGGTCGACGTCGGCGACGCCGTCCCAGACGTCCATCGGGCCGCCGGGCAGGCCGAAGAAGCCGATGCCGTGCACGGGGCCGTGGACCGAAAGCACGGGCAGCAGGAAGAACTCCCCGACGGGCGCCATGCCGAAGGTGAGTCCCGGTACGGCGTCGAGCGTGCCGCCGACGTAGAGGATGCCGATCGCACGCTGCGGCTCGCGATAGGGCGAACGCTCGTCGTCACGCGGGAAGAGCGCGTCGAACTGCGGCCCGCGCCCGGCAGCGACGATGAGCAGTTCGAACTCGCGGGCGCATTCGTCGAGGTCGTCGGGGGTGACCCGGCGGATCCGGAGGTCGCCGCCGAGGCGGTCGAACTCGGTCATCCAGTCGGAGACCTTGACGCGCTGGTCGACCGACTGCGCCGGCCGGTCGAGCCCGGCGCGCCAGGAAATGGCGGGTTCGGCCCCGTCTCCGGCGGCGGCGAAGGCGACTTCGCGGATGGGCGGCGCTTCCCAGAAGTTGATGCCGAGCGCGCGTTCGCGTTCGAGGGCGGGGTGGAAGAGGCACTGGTTGGAGACGAGGCGTCCTTCGCGCACGTCGTCCGCGGGACGTTCGGCGAACACGGTGACGTCGTAACCCCGTTGGCGCAGTCCGATGGCGAGGACGAGTCCCGCTTGCCCCGCTCCGACGATCCCGATCCGCCGCATGGCCGCCCCTCCCCCTGGAAACCCTTTGCTGCCAACGTACTCGTTTTTCGTGAAGCCGTTCCAGCCCGATCGGGCGGCCGCTAGGGTGGCGCGGTGACGCAGCCGCCCCCGGGATTCGACCGCACGCTCCTCCTCCGCGACGGCCGCCGGGTGTGGGTCCGCCCGCTCACCCCGCGGGACGCGCCGGAGCTGGGCGAAGCCATCCGCACCGCGGACCCGGAGACCCTGCGCCGCCGTTTCTGCGGCTCGGCCCCCCGGGTGACACCCCAGCTGCTGGAGCGCCTGACGGTGCTGGACTACGAGCGCCGGTTCGCCCTGGTGGCGCGGTGTTCCGAGGGGCCGGGAGTGGCGGTGGCCCGCTACGAGGCGACGGGCAAGCGGATGGCGGAGGTGGCGATAGCGGTGGCGCCCGAGTGGCGCCGGGTCGGGCTGGCGTCGGCGCTGCTGCACATGCTGGGGCTGGCGGCATTGGAGCGTGGGTTCGACCGGTTCACGGCGGTGTACTCGGCGGACAACCGTCCGGTGGCGGAGCTGCTGGACTACGCGCGGGGGCGCAGGGTGATCGCGGAGGGGGTCGCGGAGGCGGAGGTCCAGCTTCGGGACCACCCCGAGGCGCCGGCTTCGAGTTTTTCGTTTTTTCAGCGGAATCCGTAACAGACCGCGCGACCGCACCGATCCAGGCCGGGCACCTCGTTCCCGCAACAGAACGGCACCGGCATGGACATCGCCGAGCGCGCGCAAGCACTCGCCCTGAAGATCCGCAAGCACAAGGACGGCATCGAGACCGAGGAGGCGACCAAGAACGCCTTCGTGATGCCGTTCATCAGCACTGTCCTCGGTTACGACGTGTTCAACCCGGCCGAGGTGATCCCCGAGTTCACCGCCGACGTCGGCACCAAGCGGGGCGAGAAGATCGACTACGCGATCGTGCACGACGGCCAGGTGCAGGTGCTCGTCGAAGCCAAGAAGATCAACGATCCGCTCCGGATCGAACACGCTTCCCAGCTCTTCCGCTACTTCGCCGTCACGAACGCCCGGATCGCCGTCCTGACGAACGGTCAGGTGTACGAGTTCTACACCGACCTCGACGCGCCGAACCGGATGGACGCCAAGCCGTTCCTCGTGCTGGACTTCGCCGACATCGACGAAACCCTGCTGCCCGAACTGGCCAAGCTCACCAAGGAGTCCTTCGACCTCGACTCGGTCATCAGCGCCGCGGGCGAGCTGAAGTACATCGGGCAGCTCAAGCGCATCCTCGCGGCGCAGTTCAAGGAGCCCGAGGACGAATGGGTCAAGTTCCTGACGACGCGGGTCTACGAAGGCGCGATCACCCAGCGGGTCCGGGACCAGTTCGGCCCACTGGTGGCCAAAGCGGCCAGCCAGTTCCTCAACGAGCAGGTCAACGACCGGCTGAAGAACGCGCTCGGCGGGCCCGGCTCGTACGTCAGCGTGTCGGGCGGGAGCACCGCGCAACCCGAGCAGCAGCCGCAACCGGAGGCGGCCGCCGAGGCGGACGACGCCGAGCGGGTGGTCACGACCGAGGACGAGCTCGAAGGCTTCCGGATCGTCCGCGCCATCGTCTGCTCCGAGGTGGCCGTCGCACGGATCGCGGCGAGGGACACCCAGACGTACTTCGGCGTCCTCCTGGACGACAACAACCGCAAGCCCATCGCCCGGCTGTGGTTCAACCGGTCGAAGAAGTACCTCGGCGTGTTCGACGAGAACAAGGTCGAGACCCGGCTGCCGATCGCCGGCGTCGAAGACATCTACCAGCACGCGGACCACCTGCGGAGCACGGTGGCGAAGTACCTCGCCACCGTGCGTCCGGCGGCGCCGGAACCCGCTCAGTCCACCAGTGCCTGGTAAACCAGCTGCCGCAGCTGGGACCGCAGCCGGTAAGTGCTCGACGGCAACAGCTGTGTGTAGAACCCGACCGTCAAGTCCTCGTCCGGATCCACCCAGAAAGCCGTCGACGCGGCCCCACCCCACGCGAACTCCCCCGCCGACGACAACGTCCGCGCCTTCACCGGGTCCTCCAGCACCGAGAACCCCAACCCGAACCCGTGCCCGTCGAACGGCATCTCGGCGAACAGCGGGCGTCCGAACTCCTCGAGGTCCACGTGCCCCGGCAGGTGATTGCTCGCCATGAGCGACACCGTCCGCGGGGACAGCAACCGGACGCCGTCCAAAGCGCCGCCGCGCAGCAGCATCTCCGTGAAACGCCAGTAGTCCGATGCCGACGACACCAGGCCGCCGCCGCCGGAAAGGCAGTCAGGGCGCGAAGTTCCCAGCCGGCCGAACGCTTCGTTGCGCGTAGCACGGCCAGTGGCAGGATCCGGGACGTAGAGGGCAGCCAAGCGGGATGGAGAGGAAGCCACGAAACCCGTGTCCGTCATGCCCAGCGGAGTGAAGATCCGGGACGAGAAGAACTCGTCCAGCGGAAGCCCCGAAACCACCTCGACGAGCCGCCCCAGGACGTCCGTCGCGATCGAGTAGTTCCACTCCGCACCCGGCTGGAACAGCAGCGGCAGCGACGCCCACTGCTCCGAACACGCGGCCAGGTCGAGCCCGGGCGGCGTCCCCCATTCGAAGCCCGCTGCCCGATAGATCGCGTCCACCGGGTGGCCGTGGTGGAAGCCGTACGTCAGACCGGCCGTGTGGGTCAGCAGGTGCCACACCCGGATCGGCTCCGTCGCCGGTTCCGTCAGCGGACGAAGCGCCGACCCCTTGACGAACACCCGCGGCGAAGCGAACTCCGGCAGCCACCGCGAGATCGGGTCGTCCAGCTCCAGCAGGCCCTCTTCGGCGAGCATCATCGCCGCGACCGACGTGATCGGCTTCGTCATCGAGAAGATCCGCCACAGCGTGTCGGTCTCCACCGGCGTGCCCGCTTCGACGTCGCTGTAGCCGCCACTGCCGACGTGCACGATCCGGCCGTGCCTGCTCACCACCGCGAGCCAGCCCGGTAACCGGCCATCCTCGACGTAGCGGTCGAAATGGGTATCCATCCGGGAAAGCCGGTCCGCGTCGAACCCGACTTCGGCCGGCTCGACGTCCACCTTGAGGTTCGCCATGCCCGCGAGGCTACTTCTCGCGCGCCCGTTCGGCCGCTTTCTCTTCGCGCCAGGCTTCGTCGTCCTTGCCGACGCGCCAGTAACCCGAGATCGACAGCAGCTCGCGCCGCACCTCGCGCTCCTCCAGCAGGTACCGCCGCAGGTCGCGGACGAACCCCGCCTCACCGTGCACGAACGCCTGGACGACGCCCTCGCGCCACGGCAGCTCCCGCACCGCCGCGGCGACGTCACCGCCGGACGCGCGGTGCAGCCACGTGATCTGCGCGTTGGCCTTCGTGGCCAGCGCCTGCTCCTCGTCGGCGTTCTCGACCAGGATCACGGCCTGCGCCGGGACGCCCGCCGGGAGCGCTTCGAGCGACGCCGCGATGGCAGGCAGCGCGCTTTCGTCCCCGGCCAGCAGGTGCCAGTCCGCCTCGGCGCCTGGCGCGTAGGCGCCTCCGGGGCCGGACAGCAGCAGCTCGTCCCCCGGCTGGGCCGAGGCCGCCCACGGGCCGGCGATGCCCTCGTCGCCGTGGTGGACGAAGTCGAAGACGAGCTCGCCGGCCTGCGGGTCGAACGCCCGGACGGTGTAGGACCGCATCCGCGGCCAGTGCTCCCGCGGCAGCGTGGCCCGGCACTCCTGGACGTCGAACGGCTCCGGGTACTCGACGCCCGGCACCTTGAACAGCACCTTCACGTACGCGTCGGTGAACGCGTTGGGCGTGAAATCGGCGAGGCCCTCGCCGCCCGCGACGATCCGGATCATGTGCGGGGTCAGCCGCTCGGTGCGCAGCACGCGCAGCTTCACCGCGGGCCGTCCGGACCGCCGGGGTGCTTCAGCCATCGACAACTCCTCGCAAGAACTAAGGGTTACCTAAGCACCGTACGCGTCAGATCCGGCCCGTGGCCACCGGCCTGTCCGAGTTCTTCGAGCATCCGGGCAAAAGCGGCAGCCGTCCGCGCCCGGAAGCCGAGGAAGAACCGGTTGACCAGCGGGACTCCCCAGCGCCCCCAGGTAGCCGCGTTGACCACGCGATGCTCGACCCGCGAGCCCGCCGGATCGGCCGTGACGCGGTACTCCCCGCGGTACCACCACCCGCCCTGCACGGCGAGGAAACCGCGTTCGGCGTCGACCTCCGTCCGCATCGGATAGCCCCCGGTCACCCGGCGCCGCACCTCCTCGAACAGCTCGCCCGGCGGCCGCGCGACGATCCCCGACGCCTCCGCAAGCGTTTTCACCCGCGAGGATCCGAGACGCGCGTGTTCTGGAACGCCGTGATCAGCCACTCGCCGTCCTCCCGGACGAGCACGAAGCTGACCGTGGAATCGCGGCCTTCGTCGGCGGTGTCGGCGCCGGTGACCGACGAGCCACCGCCGGCGACGACCACGGCGACGTCCGGGCGGACGAACCGCACGTTCGCCGACGCGCCGAGCCGGCCGGTCAGCTTGGAGCCCTTGAGCGGCCCCTCGAAGAGAGCGCGGTGCGAGCTCTCGATCGCTTCCCGGCCCGGGAAGTTCATCCCGAAGAACGTGACGTAGTCCGCGTCCTCGGTGAAGAGCCGGCCGTAAGCGGCGGCATCGGCGGAGTTCCACGCCTCGGTGAGGCGGCCGAGGACGGCGCGAACGTCGGTTTCGGCGGTGGTGGTGGTCATGAGATCCCCTTCACGAACCTTGTTCGTTTTACGAACACCGTTCTACATACGAACAGCGTTCGCGTCAAGTACAGTGTTCGCGTGACCGTTCCCCCACCGCCGTGGCGCAGCGCACCCCGCCGCCGCGCCGCGAAACCCGCGCTCTCCCAGGAGCTCGTCGTGAAGACGGCGCTGGAAGTCCTGGCGAAGGAGGGGCTCGACGCGGTCACCATGCGACGGGTCGCGCAGGAACTGGAGACGGGGCCCGCGTCGCTCTACGCGCACGTGGCCAACAAGGACGAGCTGGCGGAGCTGATGCTCGACGCCGTCCTCGCCGAAGCACCGATCCCCGACCCGGACCCGGCGCGCTGGGACGAGCAGGTGAAGGAGCTGGTCCGCGGCCAGATCCGGGTGATGGTCGCGCACCCCGGCATCGCGCGGGTGGCATGGGACATCGCCGTGCCGGTCATCCCCAGCTCGCTGCGGCAGGGCGAGGCGATGCTCGCGCTGCTGCGCGCGGGCGGCCTGACCCTCAAGCAGGCGACGTTCGCCGGCGACGCGCTGGCGCTCTACGCCAAGGCGTACGCCTACGAGGCGAGCGGCTGGACCTGGGGCGACATCGACGAAGCCGAGACCGCGAAACGCGGCGAGCAGATGGTGGCGTACATGCGGTCACTGCCGCCCGAGGCGTTCCCGAACATGCTGCACATCGGCGAGTTCTTCTCCGCCGAGACGGCGACCGAGCGCCTCGAGTTCGCCCTCGACGTCTACCTCGCCGGCCTGAAGGTCGTGGCGGCGAAGAACTAGTGGAGGTACCTACGGGACTCGTGGTCCTCGTCGGCCCGCCGGCCTCGGGCAAGACCAGCTTCGTCCGGGCACTGATCGCGCGCCGGCAGATCGACGAAGAAGCCGTGGTGTCCAGCGACGAAATCCGCGCGGAGCTTTTCGGCACCGCACCCGACGGCGCGGACTCCGACGCGGCGGACGCCCGGATCTTCGAGGAACGGGACCGGCGGATCGTCGCCAGGCTCGCCACCGGGCAGACCGCGGTCGCCGAGTCGACGAACGTGACCCCACCCGCGCGCGCCCGGCTGATCGCCATCGCCAGGCGCTTCGACGCTCCGGTGACCGTGCTGCGGTTCACCCCGGACGTCGCCGACCTCCTCCGGCAGCACGCGGAGCGGGGCCGTCCCGACGTCACCGCCGCGCAAGTCCACGCCTACGCCGCGGTTATGGCCCGGCACGCTGCCCCGAACCGACTTCGTTCCGAAGGGGCGACCGCCGTCTACGACGTCCCCGGACGCGGCCAAGCAGCCACCCCCGCCGAGGCCGCCGCACGGTTTTCGTTCACCTGAAGGACTAGGGCCGCAGGACGATCTTGCCGCGCGTGTGCCGCAGCTCCAGCTCGCGGTAGGCCTCGTGCACCTCATCGAGGGGGTAGACCCGCGCGATCGGGACCTCCACGAGTCCCTTGCCCACCAGCAGGCTCAGCTCGCGCAGGACCTCGGCCGACGCCGCCGCGCCGGTGCCGTCGGACTTCACGTTGTACTTCGCGGCCGCCTCGAAGTCGATGATCGTGTTGATCCGGCCCGGGTGGATCCCCAGGTGCAGGGCCAGTTCCACATAACCGGAGCCGAAGGTGTCGACGAACGCGTGCACGCCGTCCGGAGCGGCTTCCCTGATCCGCTCGAGCACGCCGTCGCCGTAGGACACCGGGATGACATCCAGCTCGCGCAGCCAGTCGTGGTTCGCTTCGCCGGCCAGGCCGATCACCGTGGCGCCGGCCAGCTTCGCCAGCTGGACGGCCAGGGATCCGACACCGCCGCCCGCGCCCGAGACGACGACCGTGTCGCCCTCACGCGGGCACACCGCGGCCATCGCGGCGTAGGCGGTGGTGCCGGCGACGAACAGCGCCCCCGCGGCCTCCCAGGACACCTCGTCCGGCCGCGGTGTGAGGTCGGAAGCCTGCGCCACGACGTAGTCCGCGTGGCTCGAGCGTGTGTGCACGAAGCCGATCACCTCGTCGCCGACCGCGATCTCCTCGACGCCGTCGCCCAGTTCCGCGACGACACCCGCGAAGTCGCTGCCCTGCCCGGACGGGAACGTCGCCGGGAAGCGCTCGTGCAGGGACCCGCGCCGGATGGCGGCCTCGCCCGGGTTGATCCCGGCGGCGCGGACCTCGACGAGCACCTGCCCCCGTCCCGGTGCCGGCCGCGGGACGTCCTCGACCCGGAGGACGTCCACGTCGCCGTACTCGTCGAACCTGATCGCGCGCGCCATGGGCCCTCCTGAAAGTCGTTGCTCTATACAAGCAACCACGAGGTCCCCGGATTTAATCCCGTCAGCCCGCGAGGCGCCGGACGACGCCGTCGGCCAGGAGCCGTCCGCGGTCGGTGAGCACCGCGCGGCCCCGGGAGTCCAAAGCGGACGGATCGAGCAGGCCCTCGGCCGCCGCGGCCCGGGCCTCCGCGAGCCCCGGTTCGTCCAGCACGTCCAGCGGAAGTCCTTCGGCGACACGCAGTTCGAGCATGATCCGCTCGAGGTGCTGGTCGTCGTCGGTGAGCACCTCGCGCCCGCCCGCGGGCGAGTCGCCGGCGGCGAGCAGCGCGGCGTAGCGCGCCGGGTGCTTGACGTTCCACCAGCGCACGCCGCCGACGTGGCTGTGCGCGCCCGGCCCGGCGCCCCACCAGTCGTCGCCGCGCCAGTAGCCGAGGTTGTGGCGGCAGCGGGCCGCGTCGTCCGTCGCCCAGTTCGACACCTCGTACCAGCGCAGTCCCGCCGCCGACAGCGTCGCGTCGATCATCTCGTAGTCCGTGGCGAGCACGTCGTCGTCCGGCGCGGGCAGTTCGCCGCGGCGCACCCGGCGGGCCAGTGCCGTGCCCTCCTCGACGATCAGCGCGTACGCCGACACGTGGTCGACGCCCGCGGCCAGCACGGCGTCGAGCGTGGCAAGGAGGTCGTCCGGGCGCTCGCCGGGCGTGCCGTAGATCACGTCGAGGTTCACGTGCTCGAACCCGGCCGCGCGGGCTTCGGCGGCGGCCTGGCCCGGCCGGCCGGGGGTGTGCACGCGGTCGAGGATCTTGAGCACGTGCTGTGCGGCCGACTGCATGCCGAGCGAGACGCGTGTGTAGCCGGCCTCGCGGATCCCGGCGAAGAATTCCGGTGACGTCGATTCCGGGTTCGACTCCGTCGTGACCTCGGCGCCCGGGGCGAGCCCGAAGACGTCGCGGACGGCGTCGAGCACCGAGGCGAGACCGTCGGCGCCGAGCAGCGACGGCGTGCCGCCACCGACGAAGACGGTGTCCGCGGCGGGCGGCACGACCAGGACCTTCGCGGCGAGCTCCAGCTCGCGCCGCAGCCCTTCGAGCCAGGACTGCGGCGACGAGTCCGAGTCGAGCTCACCCGCGGTGTAGGTGTTGAAGTCGCAGTAGCCGCAGCGCGTCGCGCAGAACGGGACGTGCACGTAGACCCCGAACGTTCTGCTGCCGAGCCCCTTCAGCGCGCTCTCCGGCAAGGCCGGATCGATCGAGGTGATGGAGTCGGGACGCAGCACGGGCACCCCCCGATTGTCCCCTACGACGCCGGGAGGTTCGCCGCCGCCCAGTCCGGGTCGGGCGGGATCATCTCGATGACGTCGAGCAGTACGCCGTTCGGATCCGCAACGTAGAAGTGCCGCTGCCCGTAGACCTCGTCGACGACCGGTGTGACGAGTTCCACGCCCGCCTCGACCAGCCGCTTCGCCTCGGCCGCGGCGTCCTCGACGACGAGCCCGAACATCAGCCCCGACGTCTCGCGCGCCCGGTAGGCCGGCGGGACCGACTCGTGGCCGCGCTGCACGAAGCTGATTTCGTAGCCGGGCGCGCCGGCGTTGACGCTGGCGAACCAGTCCAGCTCGACCGTGACCGGCAGCCCGATCACCTCCCGGTAGAAGCGGGTGGTCGCGGCGACATCGTCGACCAGGTACCCCGCCCCGAAACCCTTGACCTGCATCCCCAGTTCCTCTCCAACAAACCACTGTACCTGTAGTACTCTAACCATAGTGGTTTGAATCGGGCAAGGAGCGATGAGTGCGGCAGAACACCGAACGGCGGACAGCCCTGACCGACGCGGCCATCGAGGTCCTCGCCCGCGACGGCGCACGAGGGCTCACCTACCGCGCGGTGGACACCGAAGCCGGCGTGCCGCCGGGGACGACGTCGAACTACTTCCGCGACCGCGACCAGCTGTTGGCCGAGGCCGGGGAACGCGTCCACGTCCGGCTGTCCGCGCCGCAGGAGGTCATGGCCGATCCGCGAGCCGAGGAGCCGTCGACCGGGCGGGTCGCCGCGCTGCTCGGCGACCTGATGACGCGGCTGACCACCCGCCGCAGCTCCTACCTCGCCCTGCTCGAACTGCGTCTGGAGGCGAACCGGCGGTCCGGGCTGGCGGCGGCGCTGACCGCGACCGTGCGGGAGAGCTTCGAGCTCAGCGCGGGCTTCCACGAAGCCGCCGGCCTGCCCGGCGGGCGGGACGAGGTCCTGCTGCTCTATCTGGCCCTGACCGGCCTGACCGTCGAGCGGTTGACATTGCCCGAAGCGTTCGCCGGGTACTCGGACGCGCAGGTCGTGGGCCTGCTGGTCGACCGCATTCTCCCAGGCGAGTGACGCTGCTCCCAGCATTCGGGCAGACCTGGACCACATATTGGACGCGTGGCACGCTGACGCCGTGACTCATGCCGGTGTTCTCCTCGTGGCCCGCCGCCACGTCGACCTCGTGCGGGTCGCCAGCGCTCTCTGCGTACCCGTTCGCTGACTGCCGTCGCCACCACCTGCCACGAACCTGGACAGCCGGCGCCGGAGGAAACCCGCGAGCCGGTGGTCCTCCGCTGCCACGAAATGCCTCTCGGAGGACGCCCCCATGGCCACGCCCACGCGCCAGACCCCCGCCCGCCCCGCGCGCGCCAAGCAGAAGCGCGGCGAGGGGCAATGGGCGCTCGGTTACCGGGAGCCGCTGAACCCGAACGAGCGGTCCAAGAAGGACGACAACCCGCTCAACGTGCGGGCGCGGATCGAGAACGTCTACGCCCACCGCGGGTTCGACGCGATCGACCCGGGCGACCTGCGCGGCCGGTTCCGCTGGTTCGGCCTCTACACCCAGCGCAAGCCGGGCATCGACGGCGGCCGCACCGCGACGCTGGAGCCCGAAGAGCTCGACGACCGCTACTTCATGCTGCGGGTCCGGATCGACGGCGGCGCGGTGACCACCGAGCAGCTCACCGCGCTCGGCGAGATCTCGCAGGCGTACGCGCGCGACACCGCGGACATCACCGACCGGCAGAACATCCAGTACCACTGGATCCGCATCGAGGATGTCCCGGCGATCTGGGACAAGCTCGAAAAGGCCGGCATGACCACGATGGAGGCGTGCGGCGACAGCCCGCGCGTCATGCTCGGCTCGCCGGTCGCCGGCATCTCGGCGGACGAGGTGCTCGACGGCACGCCCGCGCTGGACGAGATCAAGCGCCGCTACATCGGCAAGCCGGAGTTCGCGAACCTGCCCCGGAAGTTCAAGACCGCCGTCTCCGGCCAGCCGGACGTGGCGCACGAAATTCACGACGTCGCCTTCGTCGGCGTGAACCACCCCGAGCACGGACCCGGCTTCGACGTCTGGGTCGGCGGCGGCCTGTCCACCAACCCGATGCTCGGGCAGCGCCTCGGCGCCTGGGTGCCGCGCGACGAGGTGCCCGACGTCTGGGAAGGCGTCATCTCGATCTTCCGCGACTACGGCTACCGGCGGCTGCGCTCGCGGGCGCGGCTGAAGTTCCTGGTCAAGGACTGGGGCGTGGAGAAGTTCCGCCAGGTGCTGCAGGACGAGTACCTCAAGCGCGAGCTGATCGACGGCCCGCCGCCGGAGAACCCCGCCGTGCCGGTCGACCACGTCGGCGTGCACCCGCAGGTCGACGGCAACTTCTACGTCGGCGCGGCCCCGATCGCGGGCCGCGTGAACGGCGGCGCGCTCGTCGCCGTCGCCAAGGCGGCCGAGCGGGCCGGGTCCACCCGGGTGCGGTTCACGCCGCTGCAGAAGGTCGTCGTGCTCGACGTCCCGGAGCCCCAGGTCCCCTCGCTCGAAGCGGAGCTGGCCGAGATCGGGCTGGAGACCAAGCCGTCGCCGTGGCGACGCGGGGTGATGGCCTGCACCGGGCTGGAGTTCTGCAAGCTCGCCATCGTCGAGACGAAGGCCCGCGCGCAGCAGCTCGTCTCGGACCTCGAGAAGTCCCTCGCGGACATCCAGGACGGCCTCGACACGCCGGTGACCGTGCACCTCAACGGCTGCCCCAACTCCTGCGCGCGGATCCAGACCGCCGACATCGGCCTCAAGGGCCAGATCGTCACCGACGCCGACGGCAACCAGGTCGAAGGCTTCCAGGTGCACCTCGGCGGCGGGCTCGGCCTCGACGCCGGGTTCGGCCGGAAGCTGCGCGGCCACAAGGTGACCGCGGCGGAGCTGACCGGCTACGTCGAGCGCGTCGTGCGCGCCTACGTCACCGGGCGCGAACCCGGCGAGCGGTTCCCGCAGTGGGCCGCGCGAGCCGAGGAAAGCACGCTCCAGTGACGTCCACCGAACGCGCGACGCCGTACTACTGCCCGTATTGCGGTGACGAGGACCTGCGGCCGGAAGAGAACGGTGGCTGGCTGTGTTCGGCCTGCCGCCGGGTCTTCTCGGTCAAGTTCCTCGGCCTGTCCCTTCCGGAGGTTTCCCGATGACCGCCACCGCCGACTACAAGACCCTCGCCGAGCGCGCGTCGAAAGAGCTCGCCGAAGCCACCGCCGAAGAGGCGATCCGCTGGACCGTCGAGACGTTCGGCGAGGACTTCATCGTGGCGTCCAACATGCAGGACGCCGTGCTGATCGACCTCGCCACGAAGGTGAAGCCCGAGGTGGACGTCCTCTTCCTGGAGACGGGCTACCACTTCCCGGAGACCATCGGCACGCGCGACGCCGTCCAGGCGGTCTACCCCGGCGTGAAGATCGTCAACGCCCAGGCCGAGCAGAGCGTCGCCGAGCAGGACGCGGAGTACGGCGAGAAGCTGCACGACCGCGACCCGACGCTGTGCTGCAACCTGCGCAAGGTCGTGCCGCTGCGCAAGACCCTGGCCAACTACTCGGCGTGGATCACCGGCGTCCGCCGCGTCGACGCGCCGACCCGCGCGAACACCCCGATCGTCACCTGGGACGACCGCAACGGCCTGGTGAAGGTCAACCCGATCGCGGCGTGGACCGACGACGAGTTCAACGGCTACATCCGGGAGCACTCGATCCTGGAGAACCCCCTCGTCTCGATCGGCTACCTCTCGATCGGCTGCGGCCCCTGCACCGCTCGCGTGGAGCCGGGGCAGGACCCGCGCAGCGGCCGGTGGGCCGGGCAGAGCAAGACCGAGTGCGGACTGCACGGCTGAGAAAGGGACGCATGACGACCTTGGAGCCCGCTACCGATGCGGCGCAAGACAATCTCGCGGCTTTGGAGTCCGAAGCCATCCACATCTTCCGCGAAGTGGCGGGCGAGTTCGACCGGCCGGTGATCCTCTTCTCCGGCGGCAAGGACTCGACGCTGCTGCTGCACCTGGCGATCAAGGCGTTCTGGCCGGCGCCGGTGCCGTTCCCGCTGCTGCACGTGGACACCGGGCACAACTTCGACGAGGTCATCGAGTTCCGCGACCGCGTCGTCGAGCGCCACGGCCTGCGGCTGGTCGTCGCGAAGGTCCAGGACTGGATCGACGACGGGCGGCTGGAAGAGCGCGCCGACGGGATGCGCAACCCGCTGCAGACCACGCCGTTGCTGGACACCATCGCGGAGAACAAGTTCGACGCCGTCTTCGGCGGCGGCCGCCGCGACGAGGAGCGCGCCCGGGCGAAGGAGCGGATCTTCAGCCTCCGCAACTCCTTCGGCCAGTGGGAACCGCGCCGGCAACGGCCCGAGCTGTGGAACCTCTACAACGGCCGGCACCGCCCGGGCGAGCAGGTCCGCGTCTTCCCGCTGTCCAACTGGACCGAGGCCGACGTCTGGAACTACATCGCCCGCGAGAAGGTCGAGCTGCCGTCGATCTACTACGCGCACCAGCGCGAGGTGTACCTGCGTGACGGCATGTGGCTCGCCGAAGGCCCGTGGGGCGGCCCGCGCCCGGGCGAGGAGGTCCGCGAGCGGACGGTCCGCTACCGGACCGTCGGCGACGGTTCGTGCACCGGCGCGATCGAGTCCACCGCGACCACCGTCGAAGACGTCATCGCCGAGGTGTCGGCGTCGCGGCTGACCGAACGCGGCGCCACCCGCGCCGACGACCGGATGTCCGAGGCGGCCATGGAAGACCGCAAGCGTGAGGGGTACTTCTGATGAGCTCGCTGTTGCGCCTGGCCACGGCCGGAAGTGTCGACGACGGAAAGTCCACTTTGGTCGGCCGGCTTCTCTACGACACCAAGTCGGTGCTCGCCGACCAGCTCGACGCCGTCACACGCGCGTCGGTCGACAAGGGACTGTCCACGCCGGACTTGTCCCTGCTGGTCGACGGCCTGCGCTCGGAACGCGAGCAGGGCATCACCATCGACGTCGCCTACCGGTACTTCGCCACGCCCAAGCGGTCGTTCGTGCTGGCCGACACGCCCGGGCACGTGCAGTACACGCGCAACACGGTGACCGGCGCGTCCACCGCGCAGCTGGCCGTGCTGCTGGTCGACGCGCGCAAGGGCGTCATCGAGCAGACCCGGCGGCACGCGGCGGTGCTGGCCCTGCTGGGCGTGCCGCAGCTGGTCCTCGCGGTGAACAAGATCGACCTGGTCGACTACGACGAGGCGACGTTCACGGTGATCGCGAAGGAGTTCGCGACGCACGCCGAAACGCTGGGGTACCCCCAGGGCTCGGTGCTCGCGATCCCGGTCTCGGCGCTGGAGGGCGACAACGTCGCGACGCGCTCCGAGCGGACGCCGTGGTACTCCGGCCCGAGCCTGCTGGAGCACCTGGAGGACGTGCCGGTCGCGCCCGACCCGCACGACTCGGCGCTGCGGTTCCCGGTGCAGTACGTGATCCGCCCGCGCACGCCGGAGTACCCGGACTACCGCGGCTACGCGGGGCAGATCGCCGCGGGCACGGTCCGCCCGGGCGACGAGATCGTCGTGTTGCCCCAAGGTATCCGCAGTCGCATCGAGCGCATCGACACCGCCGACGGACCCCTCGACGAAGCCGGCGCCGGGACATCGGTGACGCTGCTGCTCGCCGACGACATCGACATCTCCCGCGGCGACCTGATCGCCGCCGCGGACGCGCCGCCGCGGATCACCGACGAGATCACCGGCACGCTGTGCTGGCTGTCGTCGAAGCCGTTGAAGGAAGGGGCGCGGGTCCTCGTCAAGCACGGCGCCCGCACGGTGCAGGCGCTGGTCGGACAGCTGCACGCGCGGTTCGACGAGCAGGCTTTGTCCAGTGTGGACGGCCCCTCTTCCTTGGAACTGAACGACATCGGGCTGGTCACGCTGCGGCTGGCCGAGGAGCTGGGCGTCGACGACTACGGCGTCAGCCCGCGCACCGGCGCGTTCCTGGTCATCGACCCGAAGGACGGCGACACCCTCGCCGCGGGCCTGGTGGGTGAGCGCTTCTCGTGACACCGCCCCTGGTCGCCGTCGCGCACGGCAGTCGTGATCCCCGCTCGGCTTCGACCGTGCGGGCGCTCGTCGACGTCGTGCGCGCCCAGGCGCCCGGGCTCTCGGTCCACGAGTCCTTTTTGGACCTTTCCTCGCCCAACGTGACGGACGTGCTGCGAGGGTTGTACTCGTCGGGGCACCGGTCGGCGGTCGTGGTGCCGCTGCTGCTCGGCAGCGCGTTCCACGCGCGGGTCGACCTGCCGGCGCTGATCGACCAGGTGGTTTCCGAATGCCCGGGTTTCCGCGTCGAGGTGTCGGACGTGCTGGGCGCCGACCCGGCGCTGGAGGCGGTGGCCCTGGACCGGCTGGCGGCCGCGCCTCACCGTCGTGGGACGGGCGTGCTGCTGAGCGCGGTCGGCTCGTCCAACGCGTCGGCGAACGCCGTCGTCGCTTCTCTGGCTTCTCGTTGGGAGAAGCGGCTGGGTGTTCCGGTGAGCGAGGCGTTCGCTTCCGCTGCCCAGCCGGACATCCCGGCGGCCGCCGCCCGGTTGCGTGACCGAGGCGTGCGGCACCTGGTCGTGGCGTCGTGGTTCCTGGCGCCCGGGTTGCTGCCGGACCGCATCGCGAGGTTGGCCCGCGAAGCGGATCCCCGCGCGTTCGTCGCGGCGCCGCTGGCCGACGATCCCCGCGTCGCCGACGTCGTCATCAGCCGGTACGCCACCGCGGTGAGCGGACTGCTCCGCCAGTACGCCTAGCCCGGCGCGCCTGCCACCGCCAAAAGGCGAGTCTTTTTCACATTTCTGGTCACCCTGCGCGCATGGGAACGGTAAATCCTTGACGCGCTAGTTAACTTGCCGGTAACTATCTAAGCGCTGCGCGGCTTTCTTTCCTCCCCTCCAAAACCGCAGGTAGGTGGATACAAGTGAAAGCACTTCACCTTTCCAAGCTCGGCGTTCTGGTCGCGGTCGCGGCCCTCCCGGTCGCTCTCGCCGCCCCGGCATCGGCGGCCACCACCGCCGTCACCTTCGACTGCCAGGCCGATGCTCCGATCGTCGGGCCGCAACAGGTGTCGCTGAACCAGGACACCGACGTCACGGCGCCCGCCACGGTCGCGCCCGGCGGCGCGTTCGACGTCGTCATCGACCCGGCGCCGAACACCGTCCCGGGCGACGTGAGCGGGAACAAGGTCAAGAACATCAACACGTTCGCGCTGAAGTTCCCGATCCCGGCGAACTCCACCTATGTCGGCGCGGACCTGACCGGCGGCTCCGGCCTCGGCTCGACCGCGCCGACCATCGCCGTCGCGAACGGGGTCGCCACCCTGAGCTTCCCCGGCCCGATCGCCGGCGGTGCCACCTTCGAACTGCCCACGATCACCGCGCACCTGACGGCCGGCCAGTCGGGCACGATCGAGACGAAGCTGTCCGGCACGAGCTACAGCGACCCGGGCCTGACGTTCAAGGCCGTGGCGAGCACGATCATCGGCGACATCACCGCGCCGACGGCCTGCTTCCCCAACCCCAGCCCGGTCTTCACCACGACGACCATCGGCTGACCGCGAGCCGCCCCGCGGGTCTCCGCCCGCGGGGTGGCCCGCGTAACACCGGTGGCGCGCGGGGAGTGTGCAAGGGTGTCGGTCATGGCTGACGAACTGGTGCACTACGACGTGGTGGGCGGCACCGCCACGATCACCCTGGACTCCCCGCACAACCGCAACGCGCTGTCCTCTCAGTTGCGCCGCGAGCTTTCGGATTCGCTGGCGAAGGCGGCCGCTGACGACGCCGTGCGGGTCATCGTGCTCACCCACACGGGTCCGGTGTTCTGCGCGGGGATGGACCTCAAGGAGGCCCGCGGTGCCGGCGCGGGCGACCAGGGCGTGAACGAGTTCCCGAAGATCCTCGAGCAGCTGTGGACCAGCCCGAAGCCGGTGGTCGCCCGGCTGGCCGGCCCCGCCCGCGCCGGCGGCATCGGCATGGTGGCGGCGTGCGACATCGCGGTGGCGGTGCCGGAAGCGACGTTCGCCTTCTCGGAGGTCCGCATCGGCGTGGTCCCGGCGGTCATCTCCCTGACGGTCCTCCCGCGGCTCAACCCGCGCGCGGCGCACGAGCTGTTCCTGACGGGCGACACGTTCGACGCGCGGCGGGCGGTCGAGATCGGCCTGCTGAACTCGGCGACGTCCGACCTCGACGCCGAAGTGGCCCGCTTCGTGAAGGCCCTGGCGGCGGGCGGCCCGACGGCGCTGGCCGAGACGAAGGCGCTGCTGAGCCGTCCCCGCCCGGCGACACCGTCGGAGGGGTTCGAGGAGATGCTCGGGCTGTCGGCGAAGTTCTTCGCCAGTGAGGAAGGCCAGGAGGGCATCCTGGCCTTCGCCCAGAAGCGCAAGCCGAGCTGGGTCCCCCAGGACTGAAGCGCCCCAATGCCACATTGGGTGCGTCCCACGCACCCAATGTGGCGTTCGGTGCGTCCCACGCACCCAACGCCACATTGGGGCGCTCGGGTCAGGCCGGGACGCGGGCCTGCTTGCGCGGAACCAGCGCGAGCAGGCCCGTCACCCCGCCGCAAGCCGCGGCCACCACGTACACCGGCGTCAAACCCCCGGCCTGGTAAGCGATCCCGAGCACCGCGACGCCGAGCGTCTGCCCGAACTGCCGGGTCGTCGTGAGGATCCCCGCGGCCATCCCCGCTCGTCCCGGCGGGGCCGCGGAAGCGATCGCCGCGCCCATCGCCGGTCCCGCGATCCCCACGCCGATCCCCGTCACGGCGAGCCCGACCGAGACCGGGAAACCCAGCTGCAGCAGGAATCCGACCGCGCCCAGCAGCACGCCGGCGCCGAGCAGCGCCCGCGGCGGAAACCGGCGCAGCACCTTCCCGGCGAACGTCGAGGTCAGGAACGACGCCACGGCCAGCGGCGCCAGCGCGAGCCCCGCCTCGACCGGCCCGAGCGCGAGCCCGGTCTGCAGCCACAACGACACGTAGACCAGCGCGGCGAACGTCAACGTCGACGCGGCCGCACACGCGACCGACGTCGCGAACCCGGCGTCACGGAACAACTTCAGCTCCAGCAACGGCGCCGAACGACGCCGTTCCACGATGAAGAACCCCGCGAACGCGACCACCGAAACCACCAGCGCCCCCACGGTGACCGGCGTCGTCCACCGCCCTGAGCCGCCCGATGTCAGCCCGTGCGCCAGGCTCGCCGCGCCGATCGCGAACCACACCGCGCCCGCGAGGTCGAACCGGCCGCGTCCGCCCGGGGTGTCCGGCCGCAACGCCCGCAGCGCGAACCCGGCCGTCGCCAACGCCATCGGCACGTTGACGAAGAAGATCGCCGCCCAGCCGAAGTACTCGGTCAGCACCCCGCCGGCCAGGGGACCCGTGGCCGCACCGAGCCCGCTCACCGCGAAGAAGACGCCGATCGCCGTCCCCCGTGAACGCCCTTCGTAGCAGGCGGCGAGCAACGCGAACCCCGTCACCGCCACCGCCGAACCCCCGACTGCCTGCACCCCGCGGGCGGCGATCAGCGTCCCGATGTCCGGCGCCAGCCCGCAGCCCAGCGACGCGAGCCCGAACACCGCCAGCCCGGCGACGAACATCCGCCTCGCGCCCCAGCGGTCGGCGAGCGAGCCGGTCGCGAGCATCAGCACCGCCAGGACCAGCGTGTAGACGTCGGGCACCCACTGCAGCTACTCCACCGACGCCGAAAGCTCGGCGCCGATGCTCGGCAAGGCCACCGTCACGACGGTGGTGTCCAGCAAGAACAGGAACGAGCCCGCACAGACCGCGATCAACGGCCACCACTTGCGCATCGAATCTCCCTTCGGATGCCCGAAGAGTGCGGTCACCGCGTCGATCACCACCAAGCAAGTCGACAAAGCTGCCGGATACCGTCATCGACTAGCGTCAGCGCATGGAAACCGTCACGCTCGACGCTCTCGACCGCGGCCTGGTCCACGCCCTGCAGCTCGACGGCCGCGCACCGATGCGCACCCTCGGGCAGGTGCTCGGCGTCTCGGAAACACCGTCGCCCGGCGTTACCAGCGGCTGCGCACCGCCGGCGTCCTGCGCGTCACCGGTGCGGTCAGCGGCGGCGAAGTCGGCTACACGAGCTGGACCCTGCGCCTGCGCACGACGCCGGACGCCGGGGCCGCCGTCGCGGACGCGCTGGCCGACCGCTCCGACGTGTCCTGGGTGCACCTGCTCTCCGGCGGCACCGAAATCTCCTGCACCGTGCACGCGCCCGGGTCGGCCGGCCGGGACGATCTCCTGCTGCGCAAGTTGCCCCGGGCGAGCCGCGTCACCGCCGTCTCGGCTCACGAGCTGCTGCACACGTTCGCGCTACCGGACGGCTGGGGCGGCCTGCATTGCCTGTCCCCCGAACAGATCGAGCGGCTGCGCCCTCCGCCTGCGGAGGGCGCCGGCGTCCCGCCGGAGCCGGAAGACCAGGCGCTGCTCGACGCGCTCGCCCACGACGGGCGCGCGAGCTACACCGCGCTCGCGGCGGCGACCGGCTGGTCCGATTCGACCGTGCGGCGCCGGATGGACGTGCTGCGGCGCCACGGCACGCTGACCTACCACCTCGACGTCTCCCCGGCCGAGCTCGGATTCCACTCCGAAACGCGGCTGTGGCTGACGGTGTCGCCGGCGCACCTGGCCGAGGCGGGCGAGGCGCTGGCGAGCCACCCGGAGACGTCGTTCGCCGTCGCCACGACCGGCACCACGAACCTCACGGCGATGGTGAACTGCCGCGACGGGCGCGACTTCTACCGCTACCTCACCGGCCGCGTCGCCGGGATCCCCGGCGTGCAGACGCTCGAGAGCGCGCCGGTGATCCGCACGGTCAAGCGCGCGGGGACGCCGCTCAGGCGTCCGGCAGCACGACCGTGAGCCGCCACGAACCGGCGCTGCGCCCGCTCGGCCCGAGCGCGCGCTGCGCGTCGGAGAGCACGCTGCGGATCGCCAGGTACGTCTTGGGTTCGGTCTTGCGCAGCGCGTCCGAGCCCGGCCAGATCAGCACGTGCTCCCCCGGCGGCAGCCAGGACAGGTCGGTCAGGCAGTCGTACAGCGCGTCGAGGTTGTGGCCGAAGTAGTCCGGAAAGGACAGTGCGGCGGCGAACGCGCTCAGCGTGCTGGCCTTGTCCACGGTGGGCCGCGAATTCACCAAGTGCGGGTACGCGCCCCTCGCGAAGGCCTCTTCCGCGGCGGCCTTCGCCTGCTCCGAGGCGCTCATCGGGCCGGGTCCACGACGACGAACGACGCGTAGTGGTCGCCGGTGTAGTACAGCTCGTGCGCCTGTCCCGTGATCAGCCGCCGCGCGCCACGATCGGCGCTGCCCGGCGTCTTCACGGTGTACTCGTGGTAATAGCCGGACTTCTTGCCGGGCAACCGTTTCTCGCGGTTCTCGAACACGACGTCGTCGTTGCGCGGGTACGGGTACGGGCCGCCCTTTTCGATCAGCTTCCACGTGTCGCCGGCCTGCGACGGCAACGTCGACAGGGCCTTGAGCGGCAGCCCGGAGTCCGTGCCCGGCACCGCCGCGGAGCCCTTCGGGGGCGCGCTCGGCGAGCTGCTCGAGGCGGGGGACGCGGGCGAGTCGCCGCCGACGGCGTCCTTGACCAGCCAGCCCCCCAGCACCAGCACGAGGAGACCGATCAGCGCGGCGGTGATCCGCCTTCGGTTGAACATGGTGCGCCAGCCTAGGACGGGGTGTCGGTGCGGTCGTCGTCACGCCCCGGAGCGAGCCAGTGGGCGAAGAGCCCGACGAGCTTGTCGAGCACCCACGCGGCGGCCAGGCACAGCGGCACGACGACCACCATGACCAGCACGAACTGGACCGGGAACCAGGCCTGGGCGAGCCACAGCTCGACCCCGTCCCACCAGTCGGCAAGCCCGTTGAACACGGTGTGAGCCTACGCGCGCTCTGCTGCCACCGCGTGTCAGGGGCGGTAGGTTGCAGGACATGTTCGCCGTGTACGCGCAGGAACCCAACGCCGACAGCCCCCTGGACTCGCTCGTCGTGGGCGAGCGACCCGAGCCCGACGTGCCGGACGGCTGGGTCCGCGTGCACGTCAAGGCGGCCAGCCTCAACATGCACGACCTCTGGACGCTGCGCGGGGTCGGCATCAAGCCCGAGCAGTTCCCGATGATCCTCGGCTGCGACGGCGCGGGAACCCTCGACGACGGCTCCGAGGTCGTGCTCCACTCGGTGATCAACGCACCGGGCTGGCAGGGCGACGACACCCTCGACCCGAAGCGGACGCTGCTCACCGAGAAGCACCAGGGCACCTTCGCCGACCAGGTCGTCGTGCCGGCCCGCAACGTCGTCCCGAAGCCCGCCGCGCTCAGCTTCGCCGAGGCCGCGGTCATGGGCACGGCCTGGCTGACCGCCTACCGGATGCTCTTCGTGAAGTCGGGGCTGCGGCCGGGCCAGACGATGCTCGTGCAGGGCGCCTCCGGCGGCGTCTCGACGGCGCTGGTGCAGCTCGGCCGCGCGGCCGGGTTCCGGGTCTGGGTGACCGGCCGCAGCGAGGAGAAGCGCGCGCTGGCCTCGAGCCTCGGCGCGCACCAGACGTTCGAGTCGGGCGCACGGCTGCCCGAGCGCGTCGACGCCGTCTTCGAGACCGTCGGCAAGGCGACCTGGTCGCACTCGGTCAAATCGCTCAAGCCGGGCGGGATCATCGTGGTCTCCGGCTCGACCAGCGGCCCGGACGCGGGCGCGGAGCTGCAGCGCGTCTTCTTCCTCCAGCTGCGCGTCGCCGGATCGACCATGGGCACCCGCGACGAGCTCTCGGACCTGCTCGCCTACCTCGACCTGACCGGGGTGCGGCCGCAGATCGGCGCCGAACTGCCCTTCACCGAGGCCCCTAAGGGGTTCCAGGCGATGCTCGACGGCGACACCGCCGGCAAGATCGTCTTCACCCGCTAGACCCGCGCTGAGCTGGGCGGATCCCTTCGTTCCGCCCAGCTCGACACTAGGTGAATCTCTAACGTACTCAGTTCGAGATCTGGTCGTTAGCACCTGAATTCGACCAAAACCCAATGGTCGCAAGCTAATCTGTAGTCATGACCGCGACGAAGCGGCCCGACTCGGCTGGACCGGGCGGCCGGTCCAGCAGCGACCCGGACCCGATCCGGGTCTCCTTCCGGCGCTACGCCGGTGTCCGCACCCGTGTCCTCGAGGTCGGCGACCTCGCCGGAGACCCCGAGCTCCCCCGCCGCTCACTGCGACGCCGCGCGGCCACGCCGCACGTCCGGCCGAGCGCACCTCGGCTGGTGCTGCTGCACGGCTACTGCGACAGCGCCGACACGTGGCGCCCCGCTTTGGAACAGCTCGCGGCCGCCGGGATCCCGGCGGTCGCGGTCGATCTGCCCGGGTTCGGCGACGCGCAGCCGCTGCGCCCCGGCCCGATGCTTCCGCAGCTCGACGCGTTCACCACCGCCGTCGTCCGCGAGCAGGCCGTGCTCGGCTCGGTCGTGCTGGCCGGCAACTCCCTCGGCGGCACCATGAGCCTGCGCGCGGCCCAGAACAGCCGCCTGCCGATCTCCGGCGTCGTGTCGATCGCCGCACCCGGGTTCGTCGACTCGTGGCTGATCCGGACCGTCGCGCGCTATCCGTTCCCGCTGCGGCTCTACTCGGCGCTGCCGGTCCCGGTGCCGGGCTTCCTGGTGCGCAAGGTCGCCGAGCAGCTCGTCCCGCGGCTGCTTTACGCCAACTCCACCGCGGCCGACGCGATGCAGGTCCAGCGCTTCACCGCGCTCTTCCCGGACTACCGCGCGACCAAGAGCCGGCTGGAGCAGGCCCGGCAGCTCGTGGCCGAGCTCGCCGACGCCTACCGGCTCGAGTCGGTGAAGGTGCCGCTGCTGGTCGTCGCGTGCGGCAAGGACAAGCTCGTCACCGCCGCGTCCGGGCGGCAGCTGCACACGCTGGTGCCACACAGCCGCCTGCTGGTCCGCGAAGACTGGGGGCACTGCCCGCAGCTGGACGACCCGGTGGAAGTCGCGGAACTGCTCACCTACTTCGCGGCGAGCGCGGTCCGGACCACTCAGGCCAAGCGCGCGGTCGAAGCTGTGGACGAAGACACCGCGGCGGGCTGAGCGGCTCACGCTGTCTTCACGCGGAGTTGGCGGTAAGTTCCGGCGTTGGGTCCGTGATCCGGGCCTTCCACCGCGACGTTCGGGAGACGATGATGTCCGCTCCAGGAGGCTTGGGTTCCAGCTCCGGCATCTTCCGGCGCAAGCCGATCGACCAGATCCAGGACACTTCGGAAAGCGGCGGCCTCAACCGCACCCTGGGGCTGTGGCAGCTGACCGCCATCGGCATCGGCGGCATCATCGGCGCGGGGATCTTCGCCCTCGCCGGCAGTGTCGCGCACGGCGACGACTCGGCGGGCATCCCCGGCGTCGGCCCCGCCGTGCTGATCTCGTTCCTCATCGCCGGCGTCGCGAGCGCCGCGGCCGCGTTCTCCTACGCCGAGTTCGCCGGCCTGATCCCGAAGGCCGGTTCGGCCTACACGTACGGGTACGCGGTGCTCGGCGAGGTCGTCGGCTGGTTCATCGGCTGGGACCTGCTGCTGGAGTACACCGCGATCGTGTCGGTGGTCGCGATCGGCATCTCCGGCTACTTCAGCTTCCTGCTCGGCCAGCTCGGCCTCGACCTGCCCGCCTGGATGCTCGGCGCGCCCGGCACCGGCCCGGGCCACAAGGTCGACCTGTTCGCCGCGTTGCTGTGCCTGCTGATCGCGTACCTGCTCAACCGAGGAATCCGCGCCGCCGCCCGGTTCGAGACGGCGATGGTCGGGATCAAGGTCCTGATCGTGCTGGTGGTCATCCTGGTCGGCTTCTTCTACGTCAAGACCGGCAACTACACGCCGTTCGCCCCGGCCGGCTTCGGCGGCGCGGTGACCGGCGCGGCGACAGTCTTCTTCGCCGTCTTCGGTTATGACGCCATGAGCACCGCCGCGGAGGAGTCCAAGGACGCGCAGCGGCACATGCCGAAGGCCATCCTCTACTCGCTGGCCATTTCGATGGTGCTGTACGTGCTGGCCTGCCTGGTGCTGACCGGCATGCAGAAGTACACCGAGATCGACCCGAAGAGCGGCTTCTCGACGGCGTTCAAGTCGGTCGGCCTTTCCGGGCTGGCCACGGTGATCGCGATCGGCGCCATCGTCGGCATCCTCACCGTGCTGTTCACGTTCCTGATGGGCGCCACCCGCATCGGCTACTCGATGAGCCGCGACGGCCTGCTCCCGTCGTGGTTCGGCAAGACGAACGCGAAGCGCCAGGTGCCGAGCCGGATGACGTGGATCCTCGGCGGCGCGTCCGCGATCATCGCCGGGCTGCTGCCGATCGGCGAGGCCGCGGAGCTGACGAACATCGGCATCCTGCTCGCGTTCGTCGTGGTCTGCGTCGCGGTGATCGTGCTGCGCTACAAGCGGCCCGAGCTGTCGCGGACGTTCAAGACGCCGGGCATGCCGGTGGTGCCCGCGATCGGCGTCGTGTTCTCGATCTGGCTGATCACGTTCCTGCAGCCGGCGACCTGGCTGCGGTTCGCCGTCTGGTTCGTCATCGGCCTCGTCATCTACTTCCTCTACAGCCGGCGGCACTCGCTCCTGAACCGCGCCCCCGGTGAAGTGCAGAAGACGGACTAGCGGATCCGGTCGAGGCGGGCGGCGGCGTCGCGCGCCTCGACCTTAAGCCGTTCGAGGATGACGGCGGCCGACGCGTCGTAGGCGAGCGGGTAGGTCTGGCCGGCCCACAGCGAAATCGCTTCCGGGTCGCCGGCCTTCGCCGCCGCCTTGCGCACCGGCCCGGCGAGGCTGTTCAGCTGCGGGTAGGCCGCGGGCGCGCCCTCGGACAGCGCGTCCATGAACTTGTTGACCAGCCCGCGCGCCGGACGGCCGCTGAAGGCCCGCGTGAAGGCCGTCTCGCGCTCGGCCAGCGCCAGGGCCTTGCGGTGGGCCTCGGACGTCCCGGCTTCGTCGGCGCGCAGGAAGACCGTGCCCAGCTGGGCGGCGATGGCTCCCGCGGCGAGCACGGCGGCGACGTCCGCGCCGTGCACCAGGCCCCCGGCGGCGATCAGCGGCAGGTCGACGCGGGCGGCGACGAGTCGCAGCAGTGCGAGGACGCCGTATTCGGCGCCGCCGCCGGGCCGGCCCGCGTCGTCGGTGAACAGGCTCCGGTGCCCGCCCGCTTCGAAGCCCTGCAGGACGAGCGCGTCGGCACCGAGATCGGCGGCCCGCTGCGCGGCTTCGGGCGTGGTCACGGTGACGACGACCGAGCTGCCGCCCTCCTTGAGGCGCAGGACGTCCGACGGCGAGAGCGGCCCGAAGGTGAACGACACGACCGGGACCCGCTTATCGAGCACGATGTCCAGCTTCGCGGGGTACGCGTCGTCGTCCCACTTCGGCTCGCCGAGTTCGACGTCGTACTCACGCGCGAAGGCCTGCAGGCGCTCGCGGTGCGCGGAGACGTCGGCGCCGGTGTCGGGCTGCGGGACGAAGAGGTTGACGCCGAACTCGCGGCCGGTCAGCTCCCGCGTGCGGTCGATCTGCGCCGCGAGCGCAGCGGGCGTGAGCATGCCGGCCGAGAGGAAGCCGAACCCGCCCGCCTCGGTGACCGCGGCGACCAGCTCGGGGGTGGTCGGGCCGCCCGCCATCGGGGCGGCGATGACCGGGAACGTCAGCTCGTCGAACATGCTCCCGAGCGTAATCGCCTCAGTCCGGCAACAGCATGGTGTAGAGCTTCTTGATGCGCCCGTCCTCGACGAGGGCGACGTCGATCCCCCGCGCAACCGGCGGTGCGCCCTCCGGGCCGAAAGCCCAGGCCAGGTGGCCCAGGTCGTGGTTGATCAGCACCGGACCGGCCGCGGTGAACACGAACCCCGGCGACTGTTCCAGCAGCCCCTTGGCCTTGGCGTCCAGGTCGTCGTGCCCGGTCACGACGCCTTCGGGATCGGCGAACGTCACGTCGGTGGCGTAAGTCGCGGCCACCGCGGCCCGGCGCCGTTCGTCGTCGCGTTCGTTGAAGACCCGGAGCAGGTTGGCCTCCATCAGCTCGGCCACCGTCGCCATCGCGCACCCCTCTTCTCCCGTCGGACCGGCCGCCATATTACGTGAAACATCACGTAAGTGGGATCACGGGTGGTCGACCGGCCGGGGCAGGGTGCCGTGCTCGACCAGCGCGTCGTAGACCCGCTCGAGCGAGGTCGTCAGCCCCGCCACCTCGCCGGGCTCGAGCGCGTCCAGGAAAGCCTTGCGCACGAACTCGACGTGGTCCGGAGCGGCTCGGCGCAGTGTCTCCCAGCCGGCCTCGGACAAGGCCACGTCGACGGCTCGGCGATCCTCGGGGTTGGCACCGGTCTCCACCAGCCCGCGTGCGCGCATCCGTTTCAGGTGGTGCGAAAGCCGGCTGCGCTCCCAGCCGATGCGGATCGCGAGATCGGTGACCCGCATCCGGCCGCCGGGCTCGCTCGTCAGGGCGACCAGCACGTGGTAGTCGGCGAGCGAGATCCCGCTGTCCGCCCGCAGCTGCCGGTTCAGCTCGTACTCGAGGCGGAGGTGCACCTTCATGTAGGCATACCAGGCGGCCGTCTCGGCGCCCGAAAGCAGAGCGAACGGCGACCCCGGCGCAAAATCCCGCGTCACGACGCGAGCTTAACCACCCGACTTGGTCTAGACCACGACTCGGGGAAATGCGACGATCCGGGCAGGTGCGACGGCGATGTCGCGCCCTTCCCGCCAGGAGGACCCGGTGAAGACTCCCTTCGCGCGGCGGCTCGGCCGCGCGCTCGCCGTGCTGGCGCTGATCGGCGCCAGTACGACCGCCGCCCAGCTGACGCCGGCCTCGGCGGCCACGCCGGCGCTGCAGTCGATCGTGCCCGTGCCGGCTTCGGTGACCGCGGCGGCCGGCGTCACCTTCCCGCTGGTCTCGACCACGAAGATCGTCACCGAAGCCGGCTCGGCGCCGGCCAAGCAGGTCGGCGACTACCTGGCCGGTGTGCTGCGGCCGTCGACCGGCTTCGCGCTGCCGGTGTCCGACGCCCCGGCGTCCGTGCCGTCCGACAGCATCGCGCTGCTGCTGAGCGGCGCGCCCGCTTCCGTCGGCGCTCAGGGCTACCAGCTCGTGTCGACGGCGTCCTCGGTCACCGTGCGCGCCCAGACGGCCGACGGGCTCTTCGCCGGTGTCCAGACGCTGCGGCAGATGCTGCCGGGCCGGGTCGAAAGCCCGACGGCCCAAGCCGGCCCGTGGAGCGTCCCGGGCGCGACGGTCGTGGACTACCCGCGCTTCGGCTACCGCGGTGCGATGCTCGACGTCGCGCGGCACTTCCACCCGGTGTCGACGGTCAAGCGGTACCTCGACGAGCTCGCCCAGTACAAGATCAACAATCTCCACCTGCACCTGGCCGACGACCAGGGCTGGCGCATCCAGATCGACAGCTGGCCCCGCCTGACGACGTACGGCGGCAGCACGCAGGTCGGCGGCGGCGCGGGCGGCTACTACACGAAGGCGCAGTACACGGACATCGTGAACTACGCGGCCTCACGCCACATCACGGTCATCCCGGAGATCGACATGCCGGGGCACGTGAACGCGGCGCTGGCGTCGTACGCGGAGCTGAACTGCAACGGGGTGGCGCCGGCACTGCGCACCGACACCGCGGTCGGGTACAGCTCGCTGTGCATCTCGAAGGACATCACGTACACGTTCATCGCGGACGTCCTGCGTGAGCTGGCGGCTTTGACGCCGGGCCAGTACATCCACATCGGCGGCGACGAAGCCTCTTCGACGTCGGCGGCGGACTACGTGACGTTCGTGAACAAGGTGCTCCCCCTGGTGGCGGCGACGGGCAAGTCGGTGGTGGGCTGGCACGACATCGCGAAGGCATCCCTGCCCGCTTCGGCGTCCCCGCAGTTCTGGGGGACGTCCACGTCGGACGCGGGCGTGTCGACGGCGGTTTCGCGCGGCAGCAAGGTGATCCTGTCGCCGGCGAACAAGGCGTACCTGGACATGAAGTACAACAGCTCGAGCCCGATCGGCCTGTCGTGGGCGGGGTACATCGAGGTCCAGGACGCGTACGGCTGGAACCCGGGTGCGTACCTGTCGGGGGTGGGCGAGTCCGCGGTCCGCGGCGTGGAGTCGCCGCTGTGGGCGGAAACGGTCGTGACCCCCTCGGACATCGACTACTTGGCGTTCCCGCGGCTGGCGGCGCACGCCGAGCTGGGCTGGTCCCCCTGGTCGACCCACGACTGGACGGCGTTCCGCACCCGGCTGGGTGCGCAAGCCCCGCGCTGGGTGGCGCAGGGGATCACCTTCTACCGGTCGTCGCAGGTTTCCTGGGACACGGGAGGGACGACGAACCCGGGTACCTGCGCGGATCCGGCGTGGAGCGCTTCGCAGGTGTACACGGGCGGGAACGTGGTGTCGCACAACGGCCACAAGTGGAAGGCGGGCTGGTGGACGCAGGGCGAGGAGCCGGGAACGACGGGCCAGTGGGGAGTGTGGACCGACAACGGCGCCTGCTGACCTACCGCTCAGGGTCCCAGTCCACGAGCTGGTCGAAGAGCCGCCGGTCGCCGTCGAGTTCGAGGAAGTCCAACGGGATGCGGCCGTACAGAGCGAGGAGCAGTTCGCCGGCCGTGCCCCGGGCGGAGGCGGTGGCCGCGTCCTCTTCGGGCGCGGTCAGGCGGGCGGCCCCGGCGCCGTCGGCCGACAGCCAGTTGCGCCAAGAGCGGCCCTCGGTGGCGTGGTAGTCGGCGGCGGCGGGCTCGTGTGGCCAGGCGACCGTTGTCGTGCAGAAGGTGAGCAGGAACTCCTCGACGCCGTCGAGGGCCACCTCGTCCGGTACCGGCTGCGGCGCGTTGGCGGTGACCTGGGCGTCATAGGTGTGCACGGCGATCTCGTGGAGCTGACGCCGGGCGACGGCACCGCAGGTCAGCGGCGTCTGCGACTTGCCCCACCACGCCCAGCACCCGCGATCGGGACCGGCCTCCCGCAGCGCGTCCAGCAGCTCCCGCGTCGCCGCCGCCGACCAGGCCAGCAAGGCTTCGCGCTCTTGGGGCGGGGCCGGGGCGTCCTGCGGGGCGGCCTTGGCCGTCGCGTCCGGCCCGGCGGCGATGGTGGCCGCCCAGGCGCGGCGCCCCTCGCCCAGATGCCGCACCAGGTCGGCCAGCGTCCACTCGGGACACGTCGGCACCCGCACGTCGAGGCCGGGTGCGGCGGCGACCGCGGCACGGAAGGCGGCCGAGCGCTCGTCGATCAGACGCAGCAGGTCGGCGAAGTCCAGGGTGTTGTGCACTCGGGCTGTCTATCACCGTGCTGCGGCGACCGGACAGCGATTTTCCCGGCCGGCGGGCTGTGCGGACGGTCAGCACCGCACTGCACCCGGTGAAACCGGACCACCCGCTCGGCCCGGCGGGTTAGGTTTGGGGGCATGAGCGTTGATCTCGAGCAGGTTCGCACGCTGTCGCTGCGGGAAAACGGCCTGGCCACCGTCGCCACGACGCGCGGCGACGGCACCGTTCACTCCTCCGTCGTCAACGCCGGCGTCTTCGACGACCCGGTGACCGGCGCGCCCGGCGTCGCGTACGTCGCCGTCGGGCGGGCGCACAAGCTCGCGCTGCTGCGGCGGGCCGGGCACGCCACCGTGACCTTCCGGCGCGGCTGGAACTGGGTCTCCGTCACCGGCGGCACCCATCTCGTCGGGCCGGACGACCCCGACCCCGCCTTCGACCCCGCGGGCCTGCCGAAGCTCCTGCGCGACGTCTTCGTCGCCGCCACCGGCACCCACGACGACTGGGACGAGTACGACCGCGTGATGGCCGAGGAGCGGCGGGTCGCGGTGTTCGTGACAGCCGACCGGATCATCGGCAACCCCTGACCCGCCCGGCCCCAGGAGTCGACCCGTTGTCCGAGTCCCCACCCCGCGTCACCACGCCGGTCAAGGTGCTGATCGGCGTGCTGCTGGTCGCCGACGTCGGCTTCGGCGCGGCGCTCCTCGCCGGCGTGGTCCGCGACCTCTCGCCGTGGCTGATCGGCGGCGCCTACGCGGCGACCGTGCTCCTCGCCATCGTGGCCTTCCGCCTCTCGCGCGCCCGCATGCTCAAGCGCGGCTTCGAGGGCCTCCGCGACCTCACCGTCGGCGACGACGGCCTCCGCATCCCCGCGGGCACCCTCAGCACGCGGCTGGTCCCGTGGTCGCAGATCGCCGACGTGTCGACCCGCCGTTCGGCCCGCTTCGGCGACGGCTTCCTGCGCGACGCCCTCTGGGTCGACCTGGTCACCGGCGAAGGCGTCGAGAGCTCGGTGCAGCGGTACGCACCCCGCGGCCGGCTCGCGCCCGCGCCCCCGCAGCGACGGCAGTTCGACCAGACGGCGATCCTCGACCCGGCCCTGTTCGACGCGGTGGTCGACCGGTTGCGGAAGGAGCTGCGAAACCGGCAGCTGCACGCCCAGCTGCGCGGGACACCCCGCATCCGCTGACCGCGATCAGCCCGGCAACTCCCGCGGCACGATCCGCACGGGGAAGGGGCCGCGGGGAGCCCGCGACCGCCGTTCACTCGAAAGCGTTACTTCTTGTTCTTGCCCGAGTCCTCAGTGGACAGTGCGGCGACGAAGGCCTCCTGCGGGACCTCGACCCGGCCCACGGTCTTCATCCGCTTCTTGCCTTCCTTCTGCTTCTCGAGCAGCTTGCGCTTCCGCGAAATGTCACCGCCGTAACACTTGGCCAGAACGTCCTTGCGGATCGCGCGGATCGTTTCGCGGGCGATGATCCGGGCGCCGATGGCCGCCTGGATGGGCACCTCGAAGTTCTGCCGCGGGATCAGCTCGCGAAGCCGGTTCACCATGCGGTTGCCGTAGGTGTAGGCGTCGTCCTTGTGCACGATCGCGGAGAACGCGTCCACGCCCTCGCCCTGCAGCAGGATGTCCACCTTGACCAGATCCGCCGACTGCGTGCCGGCCTCTTCGTAGTCCAGCGACGCGTAGCCGCGCGTACGCGACTTCAGCGTGTCGAAGAAGTCGAAGATGATCTCGCCCAGCGGCATGTTGTACCGCAGCTCGACCCGGTCCTCGGACAGGTAGTCCATGCCGAGCAGCTGACCGCGCTTGTTCTGGCACAGCTCCATGATCGTGCCGATGAACTCCGACGGCGCCAGGATGCTGACCTTGCTGACCGGCTCCAGGACCTTGTCGATCTTGCTGCCGGTCGGCCAGTCCGAGGGGTTGGTGACGTGGATTTCCTTGCCGTCGTCCAGCACGACGTCGTACACCACGTTGGGCGCCGTCGAGATCAGGTCGAGGCCGAACTCGCGCTCGAGCCGGTCGCGCGTGATCTCCAGGTGCAGCAGGCCGAGGAAGCCGCAGCGGAAGCCGAAGCCCAGCGCCACCGACGTCTCCGGCTCGTAGTCGAGCGCGGCGTCGTTGAGCTGGAGCTTGTCCAGCGCCTCGCGCAGCTCGGGGTAGTCGGAGCCGTCCACCGGATACAGTCCGGAGTAGACCATCGGCTTCGGCTCGCGGTAGCCCGCCAGCGCCTCCTTGGCGCCGTGGCGCTCGGACGTCACGGTGTCGCCGACCTTGGACTGCCGGACGTCCTTCACGCCGGTGATCAGGTAGCCGACCTCGCCGACGCCGAGTCCCTTGCTGGCCTTGGGTTCCGGCGAGATGATGCCGACTTCCAGGAGCTCGTGGGTGGCGCCGGTGGACATCATCTTGATGCGCTCGCGCGGGGTGATCTTGCCGTCGACCACCCGGATGTAGGTGACCACGCCGCGGTAGGTGTCGTACACCGAGTCGAAGATCATCGCGCGGGCCGGCGCGTCGGCGTCACCCTGCGGCGCCGGGACCGACTTCACGACCTCGTCGAGCAGCGCGCCGACGCCCATCCCGGTCTTGGCCGAGACCCGCAGGACGTCGTCGGGCTCGCAGCCGATGATGTGGGCCAGCTCACCCGCGTACTTGTCGGGGTCGGCCGAGGGCAGGTCGATCTTGTTGAGCACCGGGATGATCTGGAGGTTGTTCTCCAGCGCGAGGTAGAGGTTGGCCAGCGTCTGCGCCTCGATCCCCTGCGCGGCGTCGACCAGCAGGACGGCGCCCTCACACGCCTCGAGGGCCCGGGAGACCTCGTAGGTGAAGTCGACGTGGCCGGGGGTGTCGATCATGTGCAGGACGTGGTCCTGGCCGTCGACCTGCCAGGGCAGGCGGACGTTCTGGGCCTTGATCGTGATCCCGCGCTCGCGCTCGATGTCCATCCGGTCGAGGTACTGCGCGCGCATGGCCCGCTCTTCCACGACGCCGGTGAGCTGCAGCATGCGATCGGCCAGGGTGGACTTGCCGTGGTCGATGTGGGCGATGATGCAGAAGTTCCGGATGAGCTCCGGAGGCGTGAAGGTGGTGTCGGCGAACTTGTTGAGCGCTGTCACTCGAATGAGTCCTCGGAAAGTCGGGGATGGCCACCTCTATGCTCCCATGTCCCTCCGGGTGCCAGTGGGGGTCATCCCCGATGCGGCCTCCCGTGATCCGTGGTGCCCTCGAAGTATGAGCACATCGCACCAGCCGGCACCCCCTCCCCAGCCGGATCCAGGCGGCCTCGGCCGCGTCCTCGACCGTGCCTTCGGTCACCCTTCGGGAGCGCTCGGCCGCCTCGGCGGCTGGGTGATGGCGCGGGGCAACGCCGCCACCGAGCAACGCATCGTCGACCTGGCCCGGATCGAACCGGACGAGACCGTCCTGGTCGTCGGTCCCGGCCCCGGCGTCGGCCTGGACGCCGCCGCGCGGCTGGCCGGGCGCGCCATCGGCGTCGACCCCTCCCCCGACATGCTCGGGCTCTGCCACGAGCGCTGCGGCGACCGCGCCGAGCTGCGCGAGGGGTCGGCGGCGCGCACCGGCGAGCCCGACGGGTCCGTCGACGTCGTGCTGACCGTCAACAACGTCATGCTCTGGGACGACCGCGCGGCCGGGTTCGCCGAGCTGGCCCGGGTGCTGCGCCCCGGCGGGCGGCTGCTGCTGTCCGCGCACGAGAAGTGGCTGCCCGTGAGCAGGCACGTCTTGGCCGACGAAGCCGCCGAAGCGGGCTTCGCCGACCTGCAGACGTGGACCTGGGACCCGCCCGGCTTCGCCGCGCTGGCCGCGCAGCTGCGCGCCGTCAAGCCCGCCTAGCGGGTGTCCGTGCGGATCGGGTGGCCCTCGGGCACCTCGACCAGCACGATCCGCGTGCCGTCCGGATCGGCGATCCAGGCCTCGTCGAGGCCCCAGGGCTCGCGCTGGGCGTCCCGCACCGGCTCGAGGCCCTTCGCCTTCAGGTCGGCCATGGTGCCGGCCAGGTCCCGGACCTGCAGCCAGAGCACCAGATCGGGTGACGAGCCCGTCTCGCCCCGGCCGGAGACCTCCAGGGAGCCGTGGCCGAGGAAGAACACCGTGCCGCCGGGGAACTCACGCTCCACGGCCAGGCCGAGGGTGTCGCGGTAGAACGCCAGGGACGCGTCGGCGTCGCGCGGGCGGATCAGCAGCCTGCTCTTCAGGACTTCCATCCGACCATCCCTACCGGACGCGCTCAGGCGGCCGCAATCGCGGCGATGCCGGACAGCACGATCACCGAGCCGGCGAGCCGCCGGACGGCGTTGCTTTCGCCCAGCACCAGCCAGGCGGCGAGGCCGCCGAGCACGATGCTCAGCTCCCGGGCGGGCGCGACCAGGCTGACCGGCGCCATCGTGAGGGCGAACAGCACGAGGATGTACGCGATCGGCGAAAGCACCGCGACGACCAGCACCTCACGGCGTTGCTCGCGCCAGATCCGCGTCACCTCGGCGCGGCCGGCCAGTGCGCCGGGCAGCAGCAGCACGCTCTGCAGGACCGAGCCGAGCCCGAAGTAGACGACCGGAGGCACGCCGAGGGCGGTCACCGAGTGCGCGTCCCAGAGGGTGTAGCCGGCGATGACGGCGCCGGTCAGGAGGCCGTAGAAGATCCCCGCCTTGACCGCCCGCGGGTCGCCTCCCTGGCGGCCGGTGCTGATCACCAGCACGCCGGCGACGACCAGGAACGCGCCGAGCAGGCCGAGCGGGCCAGGGCGTTCGCCGAGCACCAGGACGGCGGCGAGCACCGACAGCAGCGGCCCGGTGCCCCGCGCGACCGGGTAGACGACGGAGAGGTCGCCCACGCGGTACCCGCGCTGCAGCACGATGCCGTAGGCGATGTGCAGCACCGACGTGACCACCGCGGCCACCAGCCAGCTCCACTGTGGACGTTGCGGCTCGACGACCAGCAGCACGACCGTCACCGGCAGGAGGACGACCGCGGAAGCGGTGTAGTAGAGCCAGACGAACTGGGTGCCGCCGGAGGAGATCCGCTTGGCGGCCAGGTTCCACGCGGCGTGCACGACGGCCGCGATGAGGACGAAGGACAGAGCAGTGGTGTTCACGGGACCCCTTACGGGTTTTCGCGCGCGCGAAAACCGGGTCCTCCAGGCTTTTGCCCCGTCAGATGAACGACCGGCCGTCCGGGCCCGCCGATGGTGCCGCTCGGACCAGGCCCACCGGTCCTGGTTGTGTGGTGCGGAGCGCGCGGACCGGCGACGGAACCCTAGGCACTACCGCGGCCCACCGTACTCCTGGTGATCGGCCCGGCGCAGGTCCCGGCGGCGGGGGTCGCGAGCTGGGCTGTTAAAGTTGTCGCTCGCTGCCCGTGCGGCATTCCGTCATGGAGGAAGCCTGCTCTTTCGAGCGGGGCCAATTCAGCGCGGCGGCGAATCTCACCGAGTGAAACAGGAGTTGCCCTATGGCCAACATCAAGTCGCAGATCAAGCGCATCACGACGAACGAGAAGGCGCGTCTGCGCAACCAGGCGATCCGGTCCTCGGTGAAGACCGCGATCCGCAAGGTCCGCGAAGCCGCCGAGGCCGGCGACAAGGCCAAGGCCGTCGAGCTGCAGCGCGACGCCGCCCAGAAGCTGGACAAGGCCGTCTCGAAGGGCGTCCTGCACGCCAACCAGGCCGCCAACAAGAAGTCGGCGCTGGCGAAGCGCGTCAACGCGCTCTGAGCCGGTCGATTTCTGGCTGTTTGATCTCCAAGAAGGCCCCGGCTTCGGCCGGGGCCTTCTTCATGTCCGGGGCAGGCGCGCTCAGCGGTCGCCCTTGGCGGCCGCCACCTGGAGGACCGCGCGCTCCAGTGCGTAACCCGGGTCGGCTGCGACACCCTTGACCTCGGCGTTCAGCCTCGCCACCACGCGCATCGCCGTCGCCAGGCCGTCCTGGTTCCAGCCGCGGGACTGGCCCTGGGCCTTGCGGATCTTCCACGGCGGCATGCCCAGCTCGCCGGCCAGCTGATTCGGGTTGCCCCGGCCCGCGCCCGAGACCCGGGCGATCGTGCGGACCGCGTCGGCCAGTGCGTCCGCGACCAGGACGTGCGGGACGCCCAGCTGCATCGCCCAGCGCAGCGACTCCAGCGCCGCCGAGCGATCGCCGCTCACGGCCTTCTCCGCGACCGCGAACCCGGTCACGTCCGCGCGGCCGCGGTGGTAGCGGCGGACCGCTTCGGCGTCGACGGACCCGCCGGCGTCCGCCACCAGCTGCGTCGCCGCCGAGGAGAGTTCCCGCAGGTCAGAACCCACGGCATCGATCAGCGCGGCGACCCCCGCCGGGTCGATCTTGCCGCCCGCGCGGCGCACCTCGTGCCGCACGAACTGCTCGCGCTCGGCCGGCTTGGTCATCTTCGGGCACTCCGTGACCTCGGCGCCGGCCTTCTTCAGCGCCGCCGGAAGCGTCTTGCCCGCCTTGCTGCGGCCGCCGCCGGTGTGCACGACGACCAGGACGACGCCGTCCGCCGGGTCCTTCAGGTAGGACGCCACCGCGTCGGACAGCTCCTGCGAGATGTCCTGCGCCGACTCCAGGACGATCACGCGGCCTTCGCTGAACAGCGACGGGCTGACGAGTTCGGCCAGCTCGGGGGCTGTGAGATCCGACACCCGGACCCTGGTCAGCTCGGCCGTGGCGTCGATCGCGCGGGCCGCCGCGAGCGTCTCGCGGACGGCGCGCTCGATCAGCAGTTCTTCCTCGCCCAAGACCAGGATCAGCGGGGCCGGGGCGGTGGCTTGCGCGGTCACGGAAGGATCCTCTCACTTGCGGTGTCGTGCGCCCGCTCCGGTGATGTCGAGCGGCCACCATGGCACGGCGTGAGCGCCATGTCGTACGGTGTCCTGGAGGCAGCGCGCCGGTTGGCGCGCGCCGACAACCGAATACCGCTCATCCAGAGGGGCAGAGGGAACGGCCCGACGAAGCCCCGGCAACCGGCGTACAGCCCGTCATCCCGCGATCGCGGGGTAGCTGACGACCACGGTGCCAATTCCGGCCCGCTTCGGCGGGGCAGATGAGGAAAGGAACCTCGCGATGACCGCCACCCTCGGAACGTCCTCCACCACCAAGACCCCGGATCTCGGTCCCGCTGTCGAACTGGTGTCGAAGGAAGAGGGCCACCGGCAGCCGCTCGCCCCCGAGTTCGTCTCCGCCGAGGACTTCTCGCCGCTCGAGGTCGCCTACGACTTCGGCCGCGTCCGCCGCGAAGACATCGAGGCCGGCCCCAAGAACATCTGGCGCTACAAGAAGCTCCTCCCGGTCCCGTCCAACGTCGAAGAGATCCCGAACACCGAGCCCGGCGCGACCCGGCTCATCCGCGCCGACCGCCTGGCCAAGGAGCTCGGCCTCAAGCGCGTGTGGGTCAAGGACGACACCGGCAACCCGACGCACTCCTTCAAGGACCGCGTCGTCGCCGTCGCGCTGGCCGCGGCCCGCGAGTTCGGGTTCGAGGTGCTCGCCTGTCCGTCGACCGGCAACCTGGCCAACGCGACGGCCGCCGCGGCGGCCCGCGCGGGCTGGCGGTCGGTCGTGCTGATCCCGAAGACCCTCGAGCGCGCCAAGATCCTCACCACCGCGGTCTACGACGGCGACCTGATCGCCGTCGACGGCAACTACGACGACGTCAACCGCCTCGCCACCGAGCTCGCCGGTGAGCACCCGAAGTGGGCGTTCGTGAACGTGAACGTCCGGCCGTACTACTCGGAAGGCTCGAAGACGCTGGCCTTCGAGGTCGCCGAGCAGCTCGGGTGGCGCATCCCGCCGCAGATCGTCGTGCCGATCGCCTCCGGTTCGCAGCTGACCAAGGTGGACAAGGGTTTCCGCGAGCTGGGCCAGCTCGGTCTCGTGGACGCCAGCCCGTACAAGGTGTTCGGCGCCCAGGCGACCGGCTGCTCGCCGGTGTCGGCCGCGTTCCGCGCCGGCCAGGACGTCGTCCAGCCGGTGAAGCCGGACACGATCGCCAAGTCGCTGGCAATCGGCAACCCGGCCGACGGCCCGTACGTGCTCGACATCGTCAACCGCACCGGCGGCGCGATCGAGGACGTCACCGACGAAGAGGTCGTCGAAGGCATCCGGCTGCTGGCCCGCACCGAAGGCATCTTCACCGAGACCGCGGGCGGGGTCACCGTCGCGACGGCGAAGAAGCTGGTCGAGACGGGCAAGCTGGACCCGGACGTCGAGACGGTGCTCCTGATCACCGGCGACGGCCTCAAGACCCTCGACGCCGTCGAGAACCACATCGGCCCGAAGGCGACGGTGGCCGCGTCCGCCAAGGCCGTGAACGAAGCGCTCGGTTACTGACGTCCACCGCCGGGGCGGGCCTCCTCGGCCCGCCTCGGCGAGTGCCTCCTTTCTCGTTGTAAGGCAGGCGGTTTCCGTTCAGCGGCGGGGCGGACCACGCGGCTCGCCCCGGCGCGCTACCGCCGGGCCGGCCGGGTCACCGACCACCGCGGTGTCGCCGTCCACGTCGGTCCGCGTCACCAATGCACCCAGTGCCGTCAAGGTGTCCATTGTGGACTTGTTCGGGTGCCCGTAGGTGTTGCCCGCGCCCACGCTGACCAACGCCACCCGCGGCGCCACGGCCGCGAGGAACGGCGGCAGCGAATAGCGCGAGCCGTGGTGCGGGACTTTCAACACCTCCGCCTTCAGGTCGTCGCCGTCGGCCAGCAGGTCGGCCTGGGCCGCCAGCTCGACGTCGCCGGTCAGGAGCACCCGGCCGGCCGGGGTCCGCGCTCGCAGGACCACCGAGCTGTTGTTGATCGTCGTGCCGTCCTGCTGCCCGGCCGAGCGCTCCGGCACGTAACGCGGGCCGAGCACGTCGAGTGACAGCCCGGGCCACGCCAGCCGCTCCCCCGCGTTCAGCTCCACCAGCGGCACGTTCTGCCGCTTCGCCTCCGCGGCGACCTGCCGCCACGCCCACTCCGGCGCCCGCCCCGGGCCGACGGCGATCCCGCCGACCGCCCGGCCGTCGAAGACCGACGCCAGCCCGCCGATGTGGTCGGCGTGCAGGTGGCTCAGCACCAGCAGCGGGATCCGGTCGACCGCCAGCCGGTGCAGGCACTCGTCCACCGGGCCCGGCTCGGGTCCGGTGTCCACGACGACCGCACGTCCCGGCTCGGTGGTCGCCAGCACGACCGCGTCGCCCTGCCCGACGTCGCACTCGACCATCGCCCAGTTCCGCGGTGGCCACGCCGGCGCGAGCACCCGGACCGGCACGAACACCAGGAGCGCGCCGACGACCAGCACCGCCATCGCCAGCCGCACGCGCCGGTGACGGGCGGCCAGCACCAGCACCACCAGCACGGCGGCGGCGAGCAGGCCGCCCGACCAGCCGCCGGGCCAGGCGACGACCGCGCCGGGAGCCCGCGCGCCATGGCGCGCCACGGTGATCAGCCACCGGGCCTCCGGATCGGCCAGGTGCACCAGCACCTTCCCGGCGTCCGGCCACCACGGGCCGAGCACCGTCGCCAGCACGCCGAGCACCGTCGCCGGGGCCACCACAGGAGCGGCGAGGACGTTGGTCAGCACCGAAACCAGGCTCACCGAGCCCGCCATGCCCGCGATGACCGGCGCCGTCACCAGGAAGGCGGCCAACGGGATCGCCAGTCCTTCGGCGAACCCCGGCGGGACGCCGCGACGAGCCAGCGCGGTGGCCCAGCGGGGCGCGATGAGGACCAGCCCGGCCGTGGCGAACACCGACAGCGCGAACCCGAAGTCCGTCGCCATCGCCGGATCCGTCACCACCAGCACGCACACCGCGAACGCCAGCGCCGGCAACGCCGAGCCTCGCTTGCCCAGCGCAAGGGCCAGCAACGCGACCGCCGCCATCACCCCTGCCCGCAGCACGCTCGGCTCCGGCCCGACCAGGACGAGGAAGCCGGCCAGGCACGCGCCGGCCGCCACCGCCGACAGCCGCGGCCCGAGCCGCAGCAAGCGCAGCAACAGCAGCACCGCGCCGCACGCCACGGCGAGGTTTCCCCCGCTGACAGCGGTCAGGTGGGCGAGCCCGGCGGTGACGAACTCCTGCTCGACCCGCGGCGACAACCCACTCGTGTCGCCCAGGACGAGCCCCGGCAGCAGACCGGCCGGTTCGTCCGGCAGGACCTGGCACAGGTCGTGGAGTCCGGCGCGCAGCCCGGCCGCGGTCCGCTGCCACCACGGGGCCGGCCCGAGGTCGCCCGGCGGGCCGCGCACGGACAGCACCGCGACGGTCAGGTCCGAGCCGCGCGGCGGCATCAGGAGCCCGGTCGCCGTCACGTCCTGGCCCGGCAGCAGCGAAGCCCACTGAGCGACCGGCGCCAGCAGCAGGACGCGTCCGGACGACGTGACCGGCCGGCCGTCGACCGACGCCGTGCGGACGTCGGCCGTCAGCACCACCGACCGGGCACCGGCCTGCTGATCGGCATAACCGGCACTGCGCACGGGCTTCGGGCGCTCGGCGACGACGACCCGCAACGACGCGGGCAGCCCGTCGGCCGAAACCGCGCGGAGGTCGTCACGCTGCGCGTCCCGGATCCGCCAGGCCACCGGTCCCGCGGCGACGAGTCCCAGCACCAGCAGGGCCGCTGCCGCGCCGAGCGCCCGGGGACGCCCTCGCGCCCGCCAGAGCACCAGCCCGGCGAGCACCGCCGAAGCGAGGCCGACGGCGATCGCCGTCCACCAGCCCAGCAACAGGCCGCCGAGTGCGGCGAGCCAGCACGCCAGCGCCGCCGGGACGAGCCGCATGTCCTGCCGGGTGTCGGTCGTGGGAAGGGTGCTCATCCGACCGTCACCTGCTCGCGCAGCTTTTCGAACTTGCTTTCCCCGATGCCGCCGACGTCGCGCAGTTGCTCGACCTTCGTGAAGCCGCCGTGCTCGGTGCGCCACTGGACGATCCGCTGGGCCGTCACCTCGCCGACGCCGGGCAGCGTGTCCAGCTGGTCCGTACTCGCCGCGTTGAGGTCGACCTTCGCGCCCGCCGGCGCACCGGCCGGCGCGGTGGCGGGCGCCGGGATGCCGACCGCGAGCTGCTCCCCGTCGGTCACCCGGCGGGCGAGGTTGAGCGCGCTCAGGTCCGCGCCGGGCTCGGCGCCGCCCGCGGCCCGCAGCACGTCCGCGACGCGGGCGCCCTGGACCACGGTGACCAGGCCGGGCGACCGGACGCGGCCGATCACGCTGACGACGAGACCGGCCTGGGGTGCGGCCCGGGCCGACGCCTCGCTCGCCGGTTTCGCGCTGGGCAGGGCGGGCGGTGGCTCGGGCGCCGGCGGGCCGCCGAAGAGCGCGACCGAGCCGAGGACGATCACCACGACCGACACGAGGACACCGGCGAACGCCCACCGGCGGCGGCCGGCACCGGCCGGTCCGCCCGGCAGCCAGCGCCGGACCAGCCGGCCGCCGGGCCCGACCGTGCTCGCGTCGGGCGAGAGCTGGTCGGCCAGCCAGGCGAGCCGGTCGTTGACGGGAGGGCCCGGATCCCGGGCGGGCTGCTCGAACACACGATCGACGTTAGGGCTCGCGGGGTGGCGTCCGACAGGGGTGCCGCCGCGTCCTGTGGACAACCGGGGTGATGTGGACGGATCCACCCCACCCGGGCCGGGAACGGCCGTTTCCGTCGTACCCGGGTGGCATGCTGGAGGGTTCGGCGTGCCGGCGTGCCGGCGTGCCGGCTGTTGTGCGTCCGAGTCTCGTCGACAGCGCGGCGGCGAGTGCGAACGTCTTGAATGACTCATTCAGGTCTTCGGAGGTCTTGAATGACTCATTCAAGACCTTTGGTCCGGCTACGCGCCTGGCCGGGCCGGGGCCCCGGCTCAAGCGGCCCGGACGTCGAACGACTTGCCACGCGCGACGCTAGCGGCGGGAGGGAACCGTCCGCTGGACGACCACCCCGAGCACCCCGGGCCCGGTGTGGGCTCCGATCACCGCCCCCAGCTCGGAAACCACACAGCCCGCCGACCGCGGCACGGCCTCTTCGAGCCGGTTCGCCAGCTCGACCGCCCGCTCCGGCGACGCGAGGTGGTGGACGGCCAGCTCGACGTCGTCGTCCCGCGCGGCTTGGGCGGCGAGCTCGACCAGCCGCGCGAGCGCCCGGTTCATCGTGCGGACCTTCTCCAGCGGCAGGATCCGGCCTTCGGACATGTGCAGCACCGGCTTCACTGCGAGCGCCGTGCCGAGCAGCGCCGCCGCCGGGCCGATCCGGCCGCCGCGGCGCAGGTGGTCGAGCGTCTCCACGACGAACAACGTCGACGAGCAGCCGGCCGCGGTCACCGCGGCGGCTTCGACTTCGGCCGCGCCGGACCCGGCGGAGGCAGCCGAAGCGGCGTGCAGCGCGGCGAACCCGAGCCCCATCGCGGTGGTGCGCGAGTCGACCACGCGGACCCGGTCCGGCCCGACTTCCTGAGCCGCCAGCACCGCCGCTTCCCAAGTGCCCGACAACTCTCGCGAGAGGTGCACCGAAACGATCGAGTCCGCGCCGTCGGCGAAAGCAGCGCGGTATTCCGCGACGAACTCCGTGGGCGTCGGCCGGGACGTCGTGACGATCTTTCGCTGGCTCATCGCTTCGGCGACCGCCGCCGGACCGGTCTCGACGCCGTCAAGGGAAACCACGCCGTCGACCAGGACGTGCAGCGGCACCACCCGGACCGCGTGCCGTTCGGCGAAGCCCTCCGGCAGGTGGGCGGTGGAATCCGTGACTACGGCGACCGACACGCCGTCAGCCTACGTGGCCGGGGGCCAGCACCGGCGCCATCAACACGGACATCGCGTCGCCCACCGACGCGTGCCCCTTCCAGCCCCAGTGCATGCCGTCCGGGTTGCCTTCGCCGCTCAGGACGTGCTCTCCGACAACAGCTTCGAGGTCCAGCAACGGAACTCCCGCTCGCGCGCCCCAGGCCGCCATCGCGGCCGCCGCGGCCGGCCGCGCGGTGTGCACGCCACCGTAGGCCGCCGCCCGGTGCACCGAGGGCAACATGCTGAAGATCGGCAGTTCGGGGCGCAAGACGCGCAACGCGCCCACCGCCGTGTCGAGGTACTGCACGGTGAGCTTGGCCGGCAGCACCACGGGACGACCGCGGAACGCGATCGACAGCTGGGGCTGCGCGGCCAGATAAGCCTTGCGCACCACCCGCCGAACGGGGTCGGGCCGCAGGTACTTCAGCCCCGTGCGCAGGTAGGTCGGCAACGGCGACGGCAGCGTGTCCATGCTGCCGACCGCCAGCACGACCGCGTCGACGTGGTGCAGATCGGCCCAGACGCGCGGGTCGCCGGTCAGCGACCACCAGGCATCGCGCGCGGTCCAGCCGATCCCGGCGACCAAGTCTGCGGTGCCGCCGAGGGCGGCCGCGGCGATGTTGGGCCACAGCCGCGGTTCGTCCGCGGCGCAGGGTCCTTCGGGACCGTGAAAGCTCAGCGAATCGCCGAACACGAGCAGGCGCGGCCCCATCGGCTAGCCGTGCATCCCCGCGTTGTAGGCCTGCAGCCGCCACTTCCCGTCGCGCGCGCCCAGCTCGACCCAGTGGCAGTTCGAGATCCCGCCCAGCGACGGCCAGGTCTCCACCGGCAGGTTCAGCAGCCGTGCGGTGAGCGCGGTGATCAGCCCGCCGTGCGCGGCCAGCAGCACGGTGTCGCCCACCGAGGAGTTGGCCTGCTGCAGATCGGTGACCACTTCGCTCGCGCGGTCGGCGACGTCGAGTCGGTTCTCCCCGCCCGGCGGCGCCCAGGTCGCGTCCTTGCGCCAGCGGTCGCGTTCACCGGGGTAGGCCTCGTCGACCTCCGCGCCGGTGAGCCCCTGCCATTCGCCGAGGTGCGTCTCGCGCAGCCGCTTGTCGATCCGCAGCGGGACGCCGATCGCGTCGGTGAGCACGGTGGCCGTGTCGGTGGCGCGGCGCAGGTCGGACGCGATGACGAGGTCCGGGGAGAACCGGGCCAGCGCGGGGACCGCGAACCGGGCCTGGTTCCAGCCGACCGGCGTCAGCGCCGAGTCGAGGTGCCCCTGCATCCGCCCGGCGGCGTTGTAGTCCGTCTCGCCGTGGCGCCAGAGCACGAGCCGCCGGGGGCTCACGGGACGTCCGGATCCTCGTCGGCGGGCGGCTCTTCGAGACCGGCCACCTCGATGCGCGGGCAGTCCTTCCACAGCCTTTCGAGGCCGTAGAACGTGCGCTCTTCGACGTGCTGGACGTGCACGACGACGTCGACGTAGTCCAGCAGGACCCAGCGGCCCTCGCGGGCGCCTTCACGGCGGACCGGCTTGTGCCCGCTCTCCCGCAGCTTTTCTTCGACGTTGTCGACGATCGCGCCGACCAGGCGCTCGTTGGACGCGGAGGCGATGACGAAGGCGTCGGTGATGACGAGCTGCTCGGACACGTCCAGCACGACTACGTCGCTGGCCTTCTTGTCCGCCGCCGCGTGTGCGGCCGCTACGGCCAGCTCTCGTGCCTCGGACGTGGCTGCCACGGTGCTCCTTCACAGATCGGGTTCGCCCGAGAAGAGTACCCGCCGCGACCAGCGGCGCTTCAGTCGCTCTTCCGGTAGAGATCCTTCTTCGCGATGTAGCGGACGACGCCGTCGGGAACGAGGTACCAGACCGGCTCCCCCCGTTCGACGCGGTCGCGGCAGCCGGTCGACGAGATCGCCATCGCGGTGACCTCGACGAGGCTCACCTTGCCGCTGGGCAGGTGGTGCGAATTGAGCCGGTAGCCGGGCCGCGTGACGCCGATGAAGTGCGCGAAGTCGAACAGCTCGTCGGCCTTGTGCCAGGTCAGGATCTGTTCGAGAGCGTCGGCGCCGGTGATGAAGTAGAGCTGGTCCTCGGGGTACTCGGCGTGGAGGTCGCGCAGGGTGTCGACGGTGTAGGTCTGGCCGGCGCGATCGATGTCGACGCGGCTGACCGAGAAGACCGGGTTGGACGCGGTCGCGATGACCGTCATCAGGTAGCGGTCTTCGGCCTTGGTCACCTGGCGGCTGGTCTTCTGCCACGGCTGGCCGGTGGGGACGAAGATCACTTCGTCGAGCCCGAACCGGGACTGGACCTCGCTGGCCGCGACGAGGTGGCCGTGGTGCACGGGGTCGAACGTGCCGCCCATGACCCCGATCCGCCGTGGTGACATGACTCGGGAGCCTATACATCGCGCGCGCGAGACGTCGGGTGCTGTTCACCACCTCCCCCGACCGGGCAGTAGATGTGATTCAGGTCACATAACCACCCGTATTCGACACGAACGGTCCGTTCGCGCCGCCGCCGATTCCCGGATCGTCGGTGCCATGGGGTAGACGTGGGGACGTGGACACGACCAGCACCACCTCAGCACTCCGCGACCGCGCCGAGACCCTCCTCCGGGCCCTGGCCGGCGACTCGGCGAAGCTGCGCGAAGACCAGTGGACGGCCATCGAGGCCCTGGTCGCGCAGCGGCGTCGCGCGCTGGTCGTGCAGCGCACCGGCTGGGGCAAGTCGGCGGTGTACTTCCTGGCCACGGCGCTGCTGCGGGAACAGGGCAGCGGGCCGACGGTCATCGTCTCGCCCCTGCTCGCCCTGATGCGCAACCAGATCTCGGCGGCGGCCCGGGCCGGGATCCACGCGGCGACGATGAACTCCGCCAACGCCCAGGAGTGGGACCAGGTCCAGGCGGCGGTGGCGGCCGGCGAGGTGGACGTCCTCCTGGTCAGCCCCGAACGGCTGAACAACCCCGACTTCCGCGACAACGTGCTGCCGAAGCTGACCGCGAGCACCGGACTGCTGGTGGTCGACGAGGCGCACTGCATCTCCGACTGGGGGCACGACTTCCGGCCGGACTACCGCCGCCTGCGCACGCTGCTGGGCGACCTGCCCGACGGCGTGCCGGTCCTGGCGACCACGGCGACGGCGAACGACCGCGTCGTCACCGACGTCGCCGAACAGCTGGGTCTCGGCACGGGCACCGACACGCTCGTGCTGCGCGGCACCCTCGACCGGGAGAGCCTGCGGTTGTCGGTGTGCCGGCTGCCGACGTCCCAGGCGCGGCTGGCCTGGCTCGCCGAGCACCTGGCCGAGCTGCCCGGGTCGGGGATCATCTACACGCTGACCGTGGCGGCGGCGCACGACGTCGCGTCGCTGCTCAAGGACCGCGGTTACCCGGTGGCGGCCTACACCGGCAAGACCGACCCGGCCGACCGGCAGGCCGCCGAGGACGACCTGCTCGGCAACCGGGTCAAGGCGCTGGTCGCGACGTCCGCGCTGGGCATGGGGTTCGACAAGCCGGACCTCGGCTTCGTCGTGCACCTCGGGGCGCCGTCGTCGCCGATCGCGTACTACCAGCAGGTCGGCCGCGCCGGGCGTGGCGTGGAACGCGCCGAGGTGGTGCTGCTGCCCGGCGAGGAGGACAAGGCGATCTGGGCGTACTTCGGGTCACTCGCCTTCCCCGACGAGCTGCGGGTGACCCAGGTGCTGAACACGCTCTCCTACGCCGACCGTCCACTTTCGACGGCCGCGCTCGAGCCGTCGGTCGAGCTTTCCCGGTCGCGGCTGGAGATGGTGCTCAAGGTCCTGGACGTCGACGGCGCGGTGCGGCGCGTCAAGGGCGGCTGGACGAGCACGGGCGAGGACTGGCAGTACGACCGCGGGCGCTACAAGCGCGTCGCGGAGGCCCGCCAGCGCGAGCAGGACGCGATGCTCGGCTACCTGGCGACCGACGGCTGCCGGATGGAGTACCTGCGCCGCCAGCTCGACGACCCGGAGGCGGCGCCGTGCGGGCGGTGCGACAACTGCACGGGCCAGTACTGGGACACCGCGGTGGCCGACGACGTCGCCGAGGCGACCCGGGAACGGCTGCAGCGTCCCGGCGTCGAGGTCGCGCCCCGTAAGCAGTGGCCCACCGGAATGTCCTCTTTGGACGTTCCCGTCTCCGGCCGGATCTCGGCCGACGACCAGGCCGAGCCGGGCCAGGTGCTCGGGCGGCTCACCGACGTCGGGTGGGGCAACCGGCTGCGGGAGCTCGTCGGCCCAGGCGCCCAGGACACCGACGTGCCCGACTCGGTGTTCAAGGCCTGCATCCAGGTGCTCGCCGGCTGGCAGTGGGCGGAACGTCCGGTCGCGGTGGTGGCGGTGCCGTCGTCGACGCGGCCGAGGCTCGTCTACAGCCTGGCGACGCGGCTGGCCGACGTCGGCAAGCTGGACTTCCTGGGCGCGCTCGACGCGGACGGCCCGCCGCCGCGTCAGGCGAACAGCGCGCAGCGGCTGGCCGACCTGTGGAAGCGGCTGAGCATGCCGGCCGACCTCGCGGCCACGTTGCCTGGCGGACCGATCCTGCTGGTCGACGACGTCATCGACACGGGCTGGACGATGACGCTGGCCTCGCGGCTGCTGCGGCGGGCCGGGGCGCCCGCGGTGCTGCCGTTCGCGCTGGCCAGCACGGCCTGAGGGAGGGGAGGACGGAGAACCCGGGCAGTCAGGATCTTTCGGACTGCGAACGATTGTGGCAAAGTCCCGTTGCACCTTCGGGTGATGTGGAGGCCGCCATGACCGAGTCCACCGTGCAGGTATCCCAGCCGCACCGGCTGCCGGTGCGCAAGCTGTTCGCGGCGAGCGCGGGCAATGCGCTGGAGTGGTTCGACTGGACGATCTACGCGACGTTCAGCATCTACTTCGCCAGCGCGTTCTTCCCGGCCGGGAACGACACGCTCGCGCTGATCAACACGTTCGCCACCTACGCGCTCGCGTTCTTCTTCCGCCCGCTCGGCGGAATCCTGCTCGGACGCTTCGCGGACACCCGCGGCCGCAAGCCCGCCATGATCCTCACCATCCTGCTGATGGCCGGCGGCTCGGTCGCGATCGGGCTGCTGCCGACGTTCTCGCAGGTCGGCTGGCTGGCGCCGATCCTGCTGCTGCTCGCGCGCATCGCGCAGGGACTGTCGCTCGGCGGTGAGGTGTCGAACGCGTCGGCGTACCTGGGCGAGATCGCGCCGCCGGAGCGTCGCGGCCGGTACTCGGCGTTCTTCTACATCTCGACCGGGACGGCCGTGCTGATCGCGACCGTCCTCGGGTTCGTCCTGGCCCGGGCGCTGGACAAGGCGCAGCTCGCGTCCTGGGGCTGGCGGGTGCCGTTCCTGCTGGGCGGCGTCTTCGGCCTGGTCGGGCTGTGGCTGCGCCGCAGCCTCGCCGAGACCGAGCTGTTCGAGCAGACGAAGGCCAAGGCGCGGAAACTCGAGCGTCCGCTGCTGACGACGCTGACCCACCACCCGAAGGCCGTCGTCAGGCTCGTCGGCTTCACGATGCTCTCGACCCTTTGCTACTACACGTTCTTCAGCGCGCTCACGTCGTTCGCGGTGAAGAACCGGCACGCCGACGCGGACGCCGTGTTCCTCGCGTTGTCCGTCGGCACGGCGCTGTTCATCGCCCTGCAGTACCCGATGGGTGCGCTCGCGGACCGGGTCGGACGGAAGCCGCAGCTGCTCGTCTGGTCGGGGGCGACCGCGGTCGTCGTCGTGCCGCTGTCGACCTTGATCGGCCCCGGCATCGGCGGCCTGCTCGTCGTGTTCTGCGTCGGGCTCGGGCTGTACACGGCGATGACGTCGATCGCACCGGCCATCATGAGCGAGCTGTTCCCGACGGAACTGCGCGGGCTGGGGATCGGCGCCTGGTACAACCTGACCGTCGCGATCTTCGGCGGCACCGCGCCGCTGCTCATCACCGTCTTCGGCGCTGTCTCGCAGACGCTCTACTTCTGGTACGTCGCGGCCGGCGCGGCGATCGCGTTCGCCGTCATCCTCACGCTGCCCGAAACCAAGGACAGCGAGCTGCGGTAAACCCTTCGTCACCGGCCGGTCACGCTCGCTACGCTGCGTGCTCCGAGACCGAGCCGAAGGAGGGACACCGTGCAGACCGCCGACGTTACCGAGGAGCTGGCGCGCCGCGTGGTGGCCGCCGCCGGCACGGCACTGGACATCGAGCTGACGCCGGAGCAGGCGCTGGTCCAGGCATCGCCGCGCGAAGGCGTCGACTACCAGGCCAACCTCGCGATGAGCCTGGGCAAGCGGCTCGGCCGGCCGCCGCGCGAAATCGCGGAATCCCTTGCCGGGGCGCTGAAACTCGGCGGCATCGCCGACCCACCCGAGGTCGCCGGGCCCGGGTTCCTCAATTTCGTGCTGCGCAAGCAATGGCTCGAGGACCGCACGGCCGCGCTGCTCGGCGATCCGCGTCTCGGTGTGCCGGAAATCGTGTCACCGCGGCGGATCGCGCTGGACTACAGCAGCCCGAACGTCGCGAAGGAGATGCACGTCGGGCACCTGCGCACGACCGTGATCGGGGACGCGCTGGCGCGCCTGTTGCGGTTCGCCGGGCACGAAGTGCTGCCGCACAACCACCTCGGCGACTGGGGCACGCCGTTCGGCATGCTCATCGAGCATCTCCTCGACGTGCCGGCCGGGCACCGCGCCATCGCCGATCTGGACGCGTTCTACCGCGAAGCGCGGCACAAGTTCGACAGCGACGAAGCGTTCGCGACGCGGTCACGCAAGCGCGTCGTGCTGCTGCAGAGCGGCGACGAAGAAACCCTGACCGTCTGGCGGGAGCTCGTCGCCGAGTCGACACGACACTTCGACGAGGTCTACGCGCTGCTCGGCATCACCTTGACGGACCAGGACATCTACGGCGAGAGCTTCTACAACCCGTACCTCGCCGCGGTGGTCGACGATCTCGAGAAGGCCGGGCTGACCGAGGTCAGCGACGGCGCGATCTGCGTGTTCCCCGACGGGTTTCGCAACCGCGAGGGCGATCGACTGCCGCTGATCGTCCGCAAGCGCGACGGCGGTTACGGGTACGCCGCGACCGATCTGGCCACCCTCCGGTACTGGACGGCCGAGCGCGGCGCGACCGACCTCCTCTACGTCGTCGGAACGCCGCAGGCACAGCACTTCGCGATGCTGTTCGCCGTCTGCCGCGCCGCGGGCTGGCTGACCGGGCACGCCGAGCACATCGGCTTCGGCACGGTGCTGGGCGCGGACGGCAAGACCATGCGGACCCGCTCCGGCGACACCGTCAAGCTGGCCGACCTGCTCACCGAAGCCGTGACGCAGGCCGCCGCGGTCGTCGCCGAACGCAGTGAACTCGACGCGGCGGGGCAGGCCGCCGTCGCCCGGGCGGTCGGCATCGGCGCGGTCAAGTACGCCGACCTGTCCGGCGACCGCGAACGCGACTACGTCTTCGCCTGGGATCGGATGCTCGCCAAGGAGGGCAACACCTCGGTGTACCTCCAGTACGCGCACGCGCGGACGCGGTCGATCCTCCGGAAGGCGGGCGGAGTGCCCGGCGGTGCGGAAATCATCTTGGAAGCGCCGGCGGAACGGGCCTTGGCGTTAAAGCTGCTCAGGTTCGGCGAAGCACTGAAGGCCGCGACAGACGGCTACGCGCCGCACAAACTCTGCACGTACCTGTACGAGACCGCGGTCGCGTTTTCCCGGTTCTTCGAAGAATGTCCGGTCCTGAAAGCGCCTTCGCCGTCACTGCGCGCGTCCCGGCTGAGGTTGACTACGCTGACGTCGCAAACGCTCGCGCTCGGGCTCTCGCTGCTCGGCATCGAAGCGCCCGACCAGCTTTAGCGGAGATCACCTTGGAACTGCCCGGCGACCTGCTTGCGCTGCTGCGCGAGCCGAGCCTCTGCTTCCTGTCCACCCTGATGCCGGACGGCTCGCCGCAGCTCACCCAGACCTGGGTGGACACCGACGGCACGCACATCCTCGTCAACACCGTGCGGGGCCACCAGAAGCAGCGCAACATCGAGCGCGACCCGCGGGTGGCGCTCAACGTCGCCGACCGCGAACGGCCGTCGCGCTACTACGCGATCCGCGGGCGAGTGCAGGAGATCACCGAGGACGGCGCCGTCGAGCACATCGAGAAGCTGGCGCAGCGCTACCTCGGTGGCCCGTACCCGTGGTGGGGCGGGCGCGACCAGACGCGGCTGCTGCTCACGATCAAGCCGGATCGGATCAACCCGACATGATCATCATCGCCGGCCGGTTGCAGGTCGCTCCCGAAGAGCGCGATGCCTACCTCGAGGGGTGCGCCGAAGCCGTCCGTCTCGCGCGAGAGGCACCCGGCTGCCTCGAGTACGCGCTGGGTGCCGACCTGCTCGACCCCGGCCGGGTGACCGTGTACGAGCGCTGGGAGTCCGACGAGGACCTGGAGCGGTTCCGCGGGTCCGGGCCGTCGGACGAGCAGGCGGCGCAGATCCTCGACGCCTCGGTGGCGCGCTACCGGATTTCGGCGGTCGAAGCGCCGTGATCGGCCAGTAGCACCACCAGTTCACCGGCCAGGTCGCGGCCGATCGGCTCTCGCGTCGCGAGGAGCCGGTACCAGAGCGTCCCGAACACGACGTCGATCACCGTGCGGGAGCTGACTTCCGCGGGCAGTTCGCCGCGCTCGCGGGCGCGGTCGACGATGGTGCCGAGTGCCTCGCGACGGCGGTTGAGGAAGTCTTCGCGGAACCGTTTGCCGAACTCCGGGTCGATCTGCGCCTGCGCCATCAGCGCGCGCAGCGTGTCCGCGACCTGCGCTTTCCCACCCAGTTCGAATGTGCTGCCCAGGAAGCCGGCGAGATCGGCGCGGAACGTCCCCTCGTCGGGGATCGGCACGTAGAGGTCCGCTTTCGTCGCGAGCGCGTCGAGCAGGACGTCGGCCTTCGACGGCCACCAGCGGTAGATCGTCTGCTTGCCGACGCCGGAGCGCGCGGCGATGCCCTCGACGGTCAGCGCGCCGTAGCCCGCCTCCGCGACCAGGTCGAGCGTGGCGGCGAGGATCGCCAATCGGCTCTGCTCGCTGCGCTTGCGGCCGGGACGGGGCTGGTCGGTCATGGGATCCGATGGTAGCGTCGATTTCGAAACGAGACGTACCGGTTCGAAATGGGGAACAAGCATGAGCATCGCTCTCGTCGCCGGCGGCACGTCGGGCATCGGCCTGGCGACCGCGCGGCGGCTGCACGAACAGGGCTACGACGTCCACGTGACCGGACGCGGCAAGGAACGCCTCGACGACGTCGCGGCGAGCGACCCTCACCTGACGGGACATCAAGCCGACGGCGGCGATGCCACGGCGATGGCCGCGCTGACGGAGTCGCTCGGCACGGTCGACGTGCTGGTGGTGAGCCTGTCCGGCGCCGAAGGGATGGGGCCGATCGCTTCGCTGGACCTGGCGATGCTGCGCCGGGCTTTCGACGCGAAGTTTTGGGCGCACCTGACGACAATCCAGGCGGTGCTGCCGCACCTGGCCGAGGACGGGTCGATCACGCTGCTCAGCGCGATCACCGCGCGGGCCGCGATGGCGGGCACGGCGGGGATCGCCGCGCTGAACGCGGCAGTGGAGGCGTTGGTCAAACCGCTGGCGGTGGAACTGGCGCCGCGGCGGGTGAACGCCGTCTCGCCGGGGGTCGTCGACACAGCTTGGTGGAGCGGGTTCCCTGCGGAGGTGCGGGAGGGCTTCTTCGCGCAGACGGCGGCGACGATCCCGTCCCGCCGCGTGGCGACGGCGGACGACGTGGCCGAGGTGGTGGCGCTGGCGGCGACGAACCGCAACCTGAGCGGCACGGTCCTCGAAGCCGACGGCGGTGCCCGGCTGGTCTCGGTCGGCTGAGCGAGACCGGCGCTTTCACGTGAAAGTGCCGTTCGAAGGCACGCCCGAGCCGGACGCGGCGTGATCAGAGGGGCATCACGTGTGATCGCAGGGGAATCTCGCGTGACTGGAGGGGCATCTCGCGTGATTGGAATGGCATCACACGTGATTGGAGGGACGACGCAGTGATGCCCGGCCAATCACACGTGATGCCCGCTCAATCACACGTGATGCCCGCTCAATCACACGAGATGCCTGCTGGATCACGCGAAGCGTCAGCGGCGGAGGGGGACCAGGTCGTCGGCGTGGACGACCTCGCGGCGTTGCTCCGCCGGGAGCTCGTGCGTCGACCGGCCGACCAGGTCGGGCAGCTCCGTCGCGTCGAACGCCACCACCCCACGGGCCACCGCGCGGTCCTTCGCGTCCACCAGGTCGACCACGTCGCCGGCCTGGAAGTCGCCCTCCACGCCCGTGATCCCCGCGGCCAGCAACGACCGGCGGCGGCGGACCACCGCCGTCACCGCGCCGTCGTCCAGGCGGAGCTTGCCCGTCGTGTCCGCCGCGTAGCCGAGCCAGAAGCGGCGGGCCGACAGGCGGGTGTCCGCCGGGGCGAACGCCGTTCCCGGGGACGCCGTCGTCAGCGCCGCGGAAGCTTCCGACGCCGCTGCCAGCAGGACCGGGATGCCCGCGCCCGCCGCGGTGCGGGCCGCCGCCAGTTTCGACACCATGCCGCCCGTGCCGAGGCCGGAGCTGGACATGCCGACCGAGATTCCGTCCACATCGGACTCCGAGAGGACCTCGGTGAGCTTGCGGGTGGCGCCGTCGCGGGGGTCACCGTCGTAGAGACCGTCCACATCGGACAGCAGGATCAGTGCGTCCGCGCCGATCAGGTGGGCCACCAGGGCCGCCAGGCGGTCGTTGTCGCCGAAGCGGATTTCCTCCGTGGCCACCGTGTCGTTCTCGTTGACCACCGGGACCGCGCCGAGCGCCAGCAGCCGCGAGAACGTCCGCTGCGCGTTGCGGTAGTGCGACCGGCGGACGACGTCGTCGGACGTCAGCAGCACCTGGCCGACCGTCAGCGAAAACCGCCCGAACGACTCCGCGTACGCGTGCGCCAGCGTCAGCTGGCCGACGCTGGCCGCCGCCTGCTGGGTCGCGAGGTCTTTCGGGCGCTTGCCCAGCGACAGCGGGGCCAGCCCGGCGCCGATCGCCCCCGAAGACACGAGCACGATCTGGGTGTCCCGGGCGACGCGGTCCGCGATCGCGTCGACCAGCGCGTCCAGCCGGGCCACGTCGAGCCCGCTGCCCGCCGTCGTCAGGGCCGACGAACCGACCTTGACCACCAGACGCCGAGCGGCCGCGATGGCTTCGCGCGTGCCGCTCACGCGTCGAGGCCCTGATCGTCGCCTTCCGGCTCGTCCGAGCCGTCGCGCCGGATCCGGCGGGCTTCCTTGCGCTCGGCCGCGCCGACCCGGTCGTGGTTCTCGAGGCGGACGTCCGTGCCGCGCCCGGACAGGTGCATCGCGACGCTCGGCGTCGACGGCTCCCACTCGAACTGGACGTCGCCGACCGTGACCGGGCTGCCCGGCCGCGCGCCGAGCTTCGCCAGCTTGTCCTCGACGCCGAGGCGGTTGAGCCGGTCGGCCAGGTAGCCGACGGCCTCGTCGTTGCCGAAGTCGGTCTGGCGGATCCACCGCTCCGGGCGGGCGCCGCGCACGATGAACGCGCCCTCCTCCTCGGGGTCGAACTCGACGGTGAACCCGGTGTCGTCGACGGCGAGCGGCCGCAGGACGATCTTCTCCGGCTCCAGCACGGGCTGCGCCTCGCGGTACTGGTCGACCACCTTGGCGAGCGCGAACGTCAGCTCACGCAGGCCCTTGCGCGACGCCGTGGAGACCTCGAACACCTGCAGGCCACGGGCTTCCAGCTCAGGCCGGACGAACTCGGCGAGCTCGGCGGCCTCCGGGACGTCGATCTTGTTGAGCACGACCACGCGCGGGCGCTCCTCGAGCTTCCCGCCTAGGCTCGGGGTGTACTTGGCGAGCTCGGCCTCGAGAGCGTCCACATCGGACACCGGGTCGCGGTCCGGCTCCAGCGTGGCGCAGTCGACGACGTGCACCAGCACCGCGCAGCGCTCGATGTGGCGGAGGAAGTCGAGCCCCAGGCCCTTGCCCTCGGACGCGCCGGGGATCAGGCCGGGCACGTCGGCCATCGTGAACACCGTGTCGCCGCCGGTGATGACACCGAGGTTCGGCACCAGTGTGGTGAACGGGTAGTCGGCGATCTTCGGCTTGGCCGCGGACAGCACCGAGATCAGCGACGACTTGCCGGCGGACGGGAAGCCGAGCAGGCCGACGTCGGCGACCGAGCGCAGCTCGAGGACGAGGTTGCGGGCTTCCCCCGGCTCGCCCAGCAGCGCGAACCCGGGCGCCTTGCGGGCCTTCGACGACAGCGCGTGGTTGCCGAGGCCACCACGGCCGCCCTGTGCCGCGACGAACGTGGTGCCCGGGCCGATGAGGTCGGCGACCATCTCGCCGTCTTCGGTGAACACGACGGTGCCGGACGGCACCTTCATCACCAGGGTCTCCCCCGCCGCGCCCGCGCGGTTGCCGCCCTGGCCCATCTTGCCGCTGCCCGCCTTGGCGTGCGGGCGGAAGTGGAAGTCGAGCAGGGTGTGCACGTTCGGGTCGACGACCAGCAGGACGTCGCCGCCGTTGCCGCCGTTGCCGCCGTCCGGGCCGCCGAGCGGCTTGAACTTCTCGCGGTGCACCGAGGCGCAGCCGTTGCCCCCGTCACCGGCGGTCAGGTGGATGACCGCACGGTCCACGAACCGGGACGCCATAACAAGCCTCTTTCACGCAAAAACGGTGCGGGCCACGCTGGGTCTGCCAGCGGCCGCACCGTGGGGGTCCGGGGGCTCCGGCCCCCGGGTCAACACATGGAACGGGCGACGTGGTCCGCGTATTCCGCGGACACACGTCGCCCCGAAGATCGCCCGTTACGCTTCGACTGGCACGACGATGTTGATCGTCTTGCGACCACGCTTCTGGCCGAACTGGACCGCACCGGCGGCCAGCGCGAACAGCGTGTCGTCGCCGCCGCGGCCGACGTTCACGCCGGGGTGGAACTTGGTGCCACGCTGGCGGATCAGGATCTCGCCGGCGTTGACTTCCTGGCCGCCGAAGCGCTTGACGCCGAGGCGCTGTGCGTTCGAATCGCGACCGTTGCGGGAGCTGGACGCACCCTTCTTGTGAGCCATGGCTCAGCCCTCTTTCAGTCTTACTAAGATCCGGAAAGTTCTTACAGGGAGATGGCGGTGACCTCGACGCGGGTCAGCTTCTGCCGGTGACCCTGACGCTTGTGGTAGCCCGTCTTGTTCTTGAACTTGTGGATCCGGATCTTCGGACCCTTGGTCTGCTCGACGACCTTGCCGGTGACCGAGACCTTCGCCAGCGCGTCGGCGTCCGTGGTGACATCGCCACCGTCGACGTACAAAACGGCGGGGAGGATGTGCTCGGTGCCCGGCTCGCCCTCGAGCTTCTCGACCTCGACGACGTCGCCGACGGCCACCTTGTACTGCTTGCCGCCGGTCTTGACGATCGCGTACGCCGACACGGAAGTCTCCTGCATTACTCGACAATGGGTGGGGGTCTGCACGATCGGCCCACCTCGAAAGGTGGTCCTGCACTCGCGCAGCGACCTACTCTGGTGGCAGGCCGTACTACAGGTTACGTGGGGTGCCCCGGTGCGTTACCACCGGGGTCCCCTAGTCGTTCACTGGCTCTGGTCGGACGCGTGCACCGGCGGACCCGCCGGGCGCGACGCGGCCCGGCGCGACCGGCGCCGGGTGGGGCGCGTGGCCGGCTCGGGCACGCTGACATCCGCTTCCGAAGAACCCGCAGCCTCCGTCACCGGCTCCTCCGCCGGCTCCGGCGCCGAGGTCCGCTCGACCGCCGGCTCCTCCTGCGGCACCGGGGTCTCGTCCGCCTCGGTGGTCACCGGGACGTCCGCGACCTCGGTGGCCGGCTCGGTGACGGCTTCCTGGCGCGTCTCTTCGGCGGCCTCTGCGGCCTCGGCCGTGTCGGTCACCTCCGGGGCGTGCCCGTTGCCGTTCAGCGCGCCGTGGTCGTGGTCCTTGGCCGCCTTCGAGGCGTTCGCCATCGCCGCCACCGCCGACGCGACCGATGCGCGCTGCTCGGGCGGCGGGACCGCGTGGACCTCGGCCTTGGCGGCCTCGGCCTGCTCCTTGGCGGCCTCTTCGCCCTTGCCGCGGCCCCGCGACCGGCGGGAGCTCTTCTCCCCGCCGCCGCTGGTGCCGCCGCCGTTGCCGCCGTTGTTGCCGTTCCCGCCGTGGGACTGCGAGCCGCTGGCGGTGCGCTGCACCTCGGTCGAGACGAGGACGCCCCGGCCCTTGCAGTGCTCGCACGGCGTCGAGAACGCCTCCAGCAGGCCCGTGCCGATCTTCTTGCGGGTCATCTGCACCAGGCCGAGCGAGGTGACCTCGGCGACCTGGTGGCGCGTGCGGTCGCGGCCGAGGCACTCGGTCAGGCGGCGCAGCACCAGCTCGCGGTTGGACTCGAGCACCATGTCGATGAAGTCGATCACGATGATGCCGCCGATGTCCCGCAGCCGGAGCTGGCGGACGATCTCCTCCGCCGACTCCAGGTTGTTGCGGGTCACCGTCTCCTCGAGGTTGCCACCCGAACCGGTGAACTTGCCGGTGTTGACGTCGATGACCGTCATCGCCTCGGTGCGGTCGATGACCAGGTAACCGCCCGACGGCAGCCAGACCTTGCGGTCGAGCGCCTTGGTGATCTGCTCGTCGATCCGGTGGTCGGCGAACGCGTCGCCGGTGCCGGTGTAGCGCTTGAGGCGCTCGCCCAGCTCCGGCGCGACGTGCCGGACGTAGTCGTTGATGGTCTCCCAGGAGCGGTTGCCCTGGATCTCCAGCTTGGTGAAGTCCTCGGTGAAGAGGTCACGCACGACCTTGACCAGCAGGTCGGGCTCTTCGTAGAGCATCGTCGGCGCGCCGCCCTTCTTGCCGGAACCGGCGGCGGCCTTCTCCTTGATGACGTCCCACTGGGCCTTCAGGCGGTCGACGTCGCGGCCCAGCTCCTCCTCGCCGATGCCCTCGGAGGCGGTGCGGATGATGACGCCCGCGTCCTCCGGGACGATCCGCTTGAGGATGTCCTTGAGCCGGCGGCGCTCGTTCTCCGGCAGCTTGCGGGAGATGCCGGTGGCGCCGCCCGCGGGGACGTACACCAGGAAGCGGCCGGGCAGCGAGATCTGCGTGGTCAGCCGGGCGCCCTTGTGCCCGACCGGGTCCTTGGTCACCTGGACCAGCACGGAGTCGCCGGTGGACAGCGCCTGCTCGATCTTGCGGGCCTTGCCCTCGAGGCCGGCGGCGTCCCAGTCGACCTCGCCGGCGTAGAGCACGGCGTTGCGGCCACGGCCGATGTCGATGAACGCGGCTTCCATGCTCGGCAGCACGTTCTGGACGCGGCCGAGGTAGACGTTGCCGACGATCGAGCCGGAGCCCGACTGCGTCACGAAGTGCTCGACCAGCACGCCGTCCTCGAGCACGGCGATCTGCGTGGAGTCGCCCTTCTCGAGGACGACCATCGCGCGCTCGACCGACTCGCGGCGGGCGAGGAACTCGGCCTCGGACAGGATCGGGGCGCGGCGGCGGCCGGCCTCGCGGCCGTCACGGCGGCGCTGGCGCTTGGCCTCCAGGCGGGTCGAGCCGCGGACGCTGCGCACCTCGTCGCGCGCCGGGCGCTCGCGCTCGGCCTGCTCGGCCTTGGCCTGGCGGACGTGCGTGACGGTGTTGGGCGGGTCGTCGACGGTCTCGGCGTCTTCGCCGTCCGAGCCCTTGCGGCGACGGCGGCGGCGACGGCGCTTGCTGCCGCCCTCACCGTCGTCACTGTCGGAGTCGGCCTCGTCGGCGCCTTCGGGCTCCTCGGCGGCCTCGGATTCGTCCTTGGCGGGCTTCTCGTCGCCGTTGCGGGAGCGGCGGCGCGGCGGCGGCTGCTCCTCGACCTGGCCGTCGTCGCCGTCGTTGTCGTTCTCGTCACTGCCGTCGGCGCCCTTGCCCCGGCCACGGCCGCGGCGGCCACGGCGGCGGCGACGACGGCTGTTGGCGTCGTCACCGTCGTCGTCACCGGAGTCGGTGGCCGGCGTGGTGTCCTCGGCCTCTTCCTCGTCGGCGATCTCCGGCTCGGGCTGCTTCGCCTTCACCGGGGCGGGAGGCTCCGCGAACGGGTCGGCCGGCTTGCGGGCCGGCTTGGTGGCCGCGGGCTCCGGCGGCAGGAAGATCGGCGACGGCGCGGCGAACACCGGCAGGTGCGCGCGGGTCTTCTGCCGCGGGCGCGGCTTCTCGGCCTCGGCGGCCGGCTCTTCGGACACCGGCGGCGCGACGGGCCGCTCGGGTGCCGGAGCGGCTTCCTGCTGCTTCGGCGCGGCCTCGGCGACCGGCGCCACCTCGACGTCGCCGCCCGAGAAGGCTTCGGCAACCTTGTGCGCCACGTCCCTGGTCACGCTCGACTGCGCGCTGCGCACGCTTTCGCCCAGCTCGGTGAGCTTGGCGAGGATGTCCCGGCTGTTCTTCTCGAGCAGCTTGGCCAGCGCGTGCACCCGGATCCGGGCGGGCAGGTCGGCCAGCGGGCCGCTCGTGGGTGTGGCGGGATTCCCGCCGGTCTGCTCGGCGGGTGTTTCCGCGTTCGACATGTGTCTCCTCCGCCCCCGGGCGCGTCTGCCGGTTCTCACCGGCAGGGACGCGGCCGCGCAGGGGCCCCTTTCTGTTCGTTCCGCCGTGGTGGTCACCAGCGACGGGAATCCTTGCCCGACGACCGGGCGCCGCACCACCGCATCCGGCGGCGCGCAACCCGGTCAAAGGTCTGCTCGGCGTTGCACGTCGGCACTCGCGGCCCCCGGGCCGCCCGCCACGTCGTCCAGCCGCCCGGCTCGCGGGCGGAGACGCGCGTCATGCTGTTCGCGCACATCACCGGGCCACAACGCCGCAGGCAGCACCTCTCACGTGCGCCCCGCGGCCCAGCGGCCTCCCCGAGTATCCCACACCCGGTGACTGCTCCGGTGTACTCGGTACCTCCGCCCACGCCGCCGGGCGCGCCGTACCGCCCGCCGGGCGTCACCGGCCGGGGGGAACTTGGCCGTAGCGCTTGTCCACCGGGCACGGGGTGGCTACCGTGCGGCTCGGGGTGACCGGGATCTCGCGCGCCGGCACCCGCGGTTCCTGCATCCGGTGGGAGGTCCGGTGTCCCTGCTGGCGCGGCCCCTGCGGGCGGCCGTGTGCACCGTCCTGGTGCTTTCGGGATGCGTCACCGCCGGTCCGGCGGCGGCCGACGAGCCCGCCTGCGGCCACGGCCGGAACCTGCGCTACGTCGTCACCTTCGACCGCGGCACGTCCGAGACTTCTGCTCGCGCGCAGATCACCGGGGCGTGCGGGGCCACCACCGTCTACTACCCGCAGATCGCCGTCGCCGTCGCCACCTCGGGCGACCCGTCGTTCGGCGCTCGGGTCGGGCTCGACCGGGCGTTCAGCGCCCAGGCCGGGCGGCTGGCCGCGCAGCGCGTCACCGAGGCCAAGCCGCAGCCGGCGCGGGCGACGCTGCCCGCCACCGACCCGGCTCGCGTTCCCACCGCGGACCTGAGCGACCGGCAGTGGGACATGCGGATGATCAACGCGGGGCGGTCGGACGGTCCCCATGGCAGCCGCGACGTCGTCGTCGGCGTCCTCGACTCCGGGATCGACCCCGATCACCCCGACCTGAGCGACGCCCTCGACCGCGACGACTCCGCCGGCTGCCTGACCGGCGCCCCCGACCGGTCGCCGTCGGCCTGGGCGCCGACGACGTCGGTGCACGGCACGCACGTGGCGGGGATCATCGCGGCGGCCGACGACGGGCACGGCGTGACGGGTGTGGCGCCCGGGGTGCGAGTGGCGTCGGTGAAGGTGATCGACGACCGCGGCTACGCCGACCCGGAGGCCGCGGTGTGCGGGCTGATGTGGGCGGCGTCACGGCACATGCGGCTGACGAACAGCAGTTTCTTCGTGAACCCGTGGACGCTGTCGTGCATCCGCGGCGACGACCGCGGAGTGGTGCACGAGGCGCTGGCGCGCGCGGTCGAATACAGCACGTCGGAGGGCACGCTGAACGTCGCCGCGGCCACCAACGAGGCCGTCGACCTGACGCCTTCGGCGCGGTCCGGCTCGCCCGGGGCGGGCTCGGGGTGTGAAGCGCTGCCGGCCGCGCTGCGGGACGTCGTCGCCGTGTCGGCCGTCGGCTCGGACCGGGTGAAGGCGGGCTACAGCTCGTACGGGCTGGGCGTGATCGATGTCACCGCGCCCGGCGGCGAGACGGGCGAGTGCGTGCTTTCGACGGTGCCCGGCGGGTACGCGCCGCTGTGCGGGACGTCGATGGCCGCGCCGCACGTCACCGGGGTGCTGGCGCTGCTGGCGTCCGCGCACCGGGACGCCGGGCCGCGGCAGCTGCGGCGGACGCTCGACGCCCAGGCGATGCCGATGCCGTGTCCGGCCGACTACGACCTCACCGGGGACGGGACCCAGGACGCCTACTGCGCGGGGTACGAGGGGTTCAACGGCTTCTACGGGCACGGGATGGTGGACGCGCTGGCCGCCGTCGCGCCGCGGGGACGGCCTGATCCGGCCCGCTGAGCCTCCCCGGCCCGTGATTGAGGGCGGAACTCGCGTGATCAGTGCCGGAACTCGCGTGATTGAGGGCGGAACTCGCGTGATTGGGCGCGTCACTCGTGTGATTGGGCGGGCATCTCGCGTGATTGGGCGGGCATCTCGCGTGATTGGAGGGGCATCACGCGTGCTTGGGGGTCGGGCGTCAGGTGAGGAGGAGTTTCGCGATGCGGCGGGTCGAGGCCCAGAGGCCTACCGCGCCCAGGACCAGCAGGTAGGCCAGGTTGACCAGCATGCTGCCGGACAGCAGGCCCGTCGCGAGGCCGCGCATCAGCTCGATCGCGTGGTACAGCGGGAGGCAGCGGACCACCCACTGCAGCGGCTCCGGGTACACCGACAGCGGGAAGAACGTCGTCGCGAACAGGAACATCGGCATCAGCCCCAGGGCGATGTAGTCGAACTGGGCCGTCGACTTCAGGAACGTCACCAGCGCCATGCCGATCGCCGAGAAGGCCAGCCCCACCAGCAGCGCCGCCGGGACCATCAGCAGCGCCCACCACGACGCCAGCAGCCCCATCGCCGCCGCGATCGCGAGGAACGTCACCGCATAGATGCCGCCGCGGGTCATCGCCCAGCCGATCTCGCCGAGCGCCACGTCCAGGGGGCCGATCGGCGTCGCCAGCATCGCGTCGTACAGCTTCGCGTAGCGCAGCTTGAAGAACAGGTTGTACGTCGACTCGAACACCGCGCCGTTCATCGCCGACGTCGCCAGCAGCGCCGGCGCCACGAACGCGACGTAGTCCATCGGGCGGCCGTCCGGGCCGGCCACCTCGGTGACCAGCTTGCCGAACCCCAGCTGGAAGGCCAGCAGGTACAGGAACGGCTCGGCCGCGCCGGAGAGGAAGATCAGCCAGCTGTTGCGGTACACGCGCACCGACCGCTCGACGAGCATGCGCGCGCGGCCCGCGTACAGCCCGGGCGGCAGGATCCGCAGCAGCAGCCCGGCTCGCGCCGGTGGGGCTTGGACGCTCACCATCAGACCACCAGCCTCCGGTAGAAGGCCCGGTGCGCGAACGCCCACCCGGCCGCGAACAACGCCGCGAGCACCGCGAAGTGGCCGAGCATCGCCCAGCCGCCGACTCCCCCGACGCTCACGCCGCGGGCCAGCTGCGTGCCGTGCCACAGCGGGGAGAGCCAGGCCAGCCAGCGGATCGCGCCCGGCAGCTGCGAGATCGGGAAGAACGTGCCGGAGAACAAGGTCATCGGCATCAGGATGAAGCGGAAGACCAGGCCGAACCGCTGGCCCTCGTCGAACGTCCGCGCCGCCATCGCGGCCATCGGTGTGCTGCAGGCGAGCCCGGTGACGGTGCCGGCGACGATCACGAGCAGCACGCCGGGCCCGGTCCAGGCGCCGAAGAAGAGGGCGACGAAGGCGTAGATCGCGCCGGCGAGGGTCAGCCGCAGGGTCGTCCAGATCAGGTGGCCGCCGAGCACCTGGCCCGGCGACACCGGCGTGGCCGTGACCGCCAGGTAGTCCTTCTGCCACTTGAACCCGGACAGCACGGGGTAGCTCGAGTCGCCGACCGCCTGCTGCGCGGCACCGGCGGCGAGCAGGGCCGGGGCGATGTACTGGAGGTAGGACAGGCCGCCGGTGACCGCGCCGGGCCGCACCTGCGACCCGAAGCCGAGGCCCATGGCGGCGAGGAAGAGGACCGGCTGGAGACCGGTGGAGTACAAAGTGGACACCCAGTGGCGGCGGTACCAGGTCCAGTACCCCTCGACGCGCAGCCAGGCGCCGTGCCACTTGCCGACGACGCGGCCGGTGGACTCGACGGTGGTCATGGCCGCCTCCCGCCGGCGGGGCGCGCGACGGTGGTGACGGCCGCGCGAGCGGAGAACGGGCGGCGGCCGATCGCGGGCACGCGTGGAGCGGTACCGGAAACCCGTGCCGGGCGCTGGAAAGGCCCACTCGCAGCCCGGCCGCACGCCGAGACGCCGGGCGCGGGCACGCGTGGCGGGGCGCCACCGATCGGAGCGAGACGTGGGGTGGTCATCAGTCCACCAGCGTCCGGCCGGTCAAGCGCAAGAACACGTCCTCCAGGGAACTCCGGCGCACCAGGCTCGACAGCGGCCTCACCCCGCGCGCGTGGGCGTGCTCCAGGGTGTCCTCGCCGTTGTCGCTGTAGAGCAGGACCCGGTCCGGCAGCACCTCCACCCGCTCGGCGAGCCCCTCGACCTGCTGCGCCGCGGCCACCTGCTGCCCCGACGCGAACCGCAGTTCCACGACCTCCCGCGTCGAATACCGGCTGATCAGCTCCGACGGCGAACCCTCCGCCGCGATCCGGCCGTGGTCCATCACGACCAGCCGGTCGCACAGCTGCTCCGCCTCGTCCATGTAGTGGGTCGTGACGATCAGCGTCGTGCCCTGCTCCTTGAGCCGGAACAGGCGGTCCCACAGCAGGTGGCGGGCCTGCGGGTCGAGCCCGGTCGTCGGCTCGTCGAGCAGCAGCAGCTCCGGGTCGTTGACCAGCGAGCGGGCGATCGTCAGCCGGCGTTTCATGCCGCCCGACAGCGGGTCGACCTTGTCGGCGGCCCGGTCGCCCAGCTGCGCGAACTCCAGCAGCTCGTCCGCCTTGCGCCGGGCCGCCGCCCGCGACAGCCCGAAGTAGCGGCCGTAGATCAGCAGGTTCTCCCGGACCGTCAGCTCGACGTCCAGGTTGTCCTGCTGCGGCACCACGCCGAGGCGCGCGCGGATCCGCGGGCCGGCCACGTCCGGATCCAACCCCAGCACGCGGAGGTCGCCGTCGGTGCGCGGCGACACGCACGCGATCATCCGCATCGTCGACGACTTGCCGGCGCCGTTCGGGCCCAGGAAGCCGAACGCCTCCCCGCGCCGCACCTCGACGTCGATCCCGCGCACGGCCTCGAACTCGCCGAAGCGCTTCACCAGTGCTTTTGCCTGCACCAGTGCCGGTTCCCGGTCCTCCGATTCGTCCACACCCCGACCATACGAGCGGGCACCGACAAAAACCGAACGGTTTAGCCCCGGACGGTCACGACCAGCGTCCGCGTCACCCCGTTGACCGTCACCGACAGCCGCGCGACGCCGGGCCGCACCGCCGTCAGCACACCGGAAGCCGGGTCGAACGCGACGACACCCCAGCCGACCGTCCAGTCCGCGCTCACCGGGTACGACACCGGCACGTCCCGGGTGCCCTGCCGCAGTGTCGCGCGGACGTCGGCACGGGCACCGGGGGTCAGTTCCGACGGGCCCGACAGCGTCAGCGAGTCCACGTTCGGCCGCGTCTCGAAGCGCACCGGCTGGCCGCGGTCCGCCGGGTCGACGCGCAGCAGCGTCCAGCCGACGAACCCGCCGTCGCCGGGCGCGGCCGCGGGCGCCTTGCCCGAGTTGCCGTTGACCAGGTACGGCACGCCGTCCACCCGGGACAGGGAGAACACGCCGGCGTGCGACGCCACCGAAGCGGCCGGTTTGCCGGACGCCTGCTCGAACCCGGTGAGCCACTGGGTCAGCAGCGTGGCTTCCTTCCGGTCGCCGAGCTGGGAGTTCCCGGTCGGGCTCGGGTCCTTCACCGGGTGGTGCATCGCGACGACGACCCCGCGGACGGACCGGTCCTTCGCGGCCGTGTCGAGGGCGTCCCGCAGCATCCGGACCTGGTCGAAGCCGCCCGCCCGCAGGGAACCGCGCGAGGAGTCCATCAGCACCAGCCGGATGCCGTGCACGTCGACGACCCGGTGCGTCACGCCGAACGCGGCCTGGAAGTTGGCGAGGCCGTTGCCGCCTTCGGCTTCGTGGTTGCCCGGCACGTAGTACCAGGGCACCTTGCCGTCGAGCTCCTCGGTGATCACCTGACGGGCCAGGACGAAGTCGGGCGCCGTGCCGCGGTCGACGAAGTCGCCGTTGATCAGCACCAGGTCCGGTTTCGCCGCGACGGCTTCGCGCAGGGCGCGGCGGGCCTGGGCGACCAGCGGGCCGGCCGGGTCGTCCGCGGTGAACTGCGCGTCGCTGACGACGGCGACGCGCAGGCCGCCGGTGAGCGTGCCGTCGGTGACCAGCGCCGGGTCGTGCGGGGCCGGGTCGGCCGGGACGGCGCTCGTCGGCGCCACCTCGAAGGTCAGGTCGTCGAACACCAGGTGGCCTTCGTACTGCTGGTCCGGCACGTTCTCGACGGCGTAGAAGCGCGCCAGCCGCTGCCCGTCGGGCAGCCCGGCCGGGACCGCGGCCGTGACGTACCGCCAGCCCGTCCAGTCGACGCTCAGCGACAAGTCCACAATGGACGCGACGTTGGCCGCGTCCCGCAGCTCCGCCCGCAGCCAGGCGCCCTTGCCGTCGCCGTTGACCCACAGTCCGATCTTCTGCGTGCCCGAAGGAACCGCGAGCGGGGAAGACGGCGTCACGTACGCGGCGCGCGTAGCGGTCGTGCCCGTGAGCCGGTAGTCCAGCGCGAGACCCGCGCCGCCGTCGCGTCCGGGCGCCGCGGACAGCGCGGCGCCGACGACCGCCGGGAACACCGTCGCCGTCCAGCCCGCCGGGCCGTCCAGCGGAGCCGCGACCTGCGGCACGGTTCCCACCGAGGCGGCCAGGTGCGTGGTGAGGCCCGCCGCCGTCGCGGTGATCGTCGAAGCGCCGGACGCGGTCAGCGACGTCACCTCGTACCCGTCCCCGGACGGCTGGATCCGCACGACGGAGTGGTCGTAGTCGAGCTTGACGTCGTCGGGCTCCAGCCAGGTGCCGTAGCCGTCGGCGTCGTAGCCGTAGACCTCGAACGTGCTCTTGGCGCCCGCACCCGACAGCGCGACCTGCTCGGTGCTCGTGCCGAGCCGGACCGGCTCGCCCAGCACCGAAAGCGCGGTCTTCCCCGACGCGCGGCCGGACTTCGCGACGACGTCGACGCCGCCCGCGCCGTGGCCGCTGACGACCCCGCGGGTCACGGTGGCCCGCCGGGGATCGGACGTCGTCCAGCGCGGGTCGGCGGCCACCGCGGCGCCGGTTTCGTCGTGGCCGTCGGCGACCAGGTGCCGGGTCAGGCCGGTCAGCACGCGGTTCGCGTCGCCGGTCGCCACGGCCGGCGCCGGAGAGAACGCCGTGAGCTTGCCGCTGCCCGGCACGGTCGCGAAACCGATCCCGTTGGGCACCAGGCGTTCCCCGCCGTCGGACGGCGCGTTGCGGACGCTCGGCGTGGCTTCGCCCTCGTTGCGCGCCAGGAGCGTCGACGAGCCGCCGCCGTCGAGGTTGATCGCGTCGTCGGCGCCGAGGCTCTTCATGTGCCGCGCCAGCTCCAGCTCGGTCATCCCGCGGCTGTCGGCCTGCCGTCCGTCCACAGTGGCCAGCCACAGCCGCTTGCCGTCGGCGGAGAAGCCGACCGCCGTCCGCGGGTGCATGGCGACGTCGTCGACCGGCTGCACGACGCCGTCGCGGAGCAGGACTTCGTTGCCGCCCACGGCGACCGCGATCTTCCCGGCGTCCGAGCGCGGCGCGTAAGTGACGTCGACCGGGTCGCCCGGCTTGAGCGCCGCGAGGGCGTCCGCTCCGGCTTCACGGGCCAAGAGGAGCGTGGTTCCGGCCGCGATCGGGCCGTCCGCGGGCTGCTCGCGCACGGCGGTGACCAGACCGTCGCGCAGCTCGACCTCGCGCACCCGGGACGCCCCGGCCACCGAAGTCGCGCGTCCGGAAGCGCCCCACAACGGCGTGTAGATGCCGATCGCGTCCGTGCCGAGGACCGGGCTGTTGAAGTTCGTCGCCTTCATGGTTCCGCCGGGCAGCGTCACGGCCGCTTCGAGGAAGACCGAAGCCAGCCGCGCCTTGCCTTCGTCGGTGATCGAGGCGGTGTAGTTGTGGCCGGCCGCGGGCGCGGTCTGCAGCTGCCCGTGGTCGATGCCGACGCCGATCGGCGCGCCGGTGGCGTTGATGTCGAAGAAGTCGCCGTTGACGCCGGCGACCGCGCCGGTGCGCGCGATCTGCTGCGAAAGCGGTGTGCGCGCGGACACCGTGCCGGGGCTCAGGTACGTGGGCTTCACGACCTTGCTGCCCAGGTCGACGGCGAGGGTGTCGCCGCGGATCCAGCCCGCCGGGTCGAACCGGTCGAACTGGGTGAGGTTCAGGCCGGGCGCGACCTCGGTGGTCGCGCTGCCGGTGACGAGCCCGTCGTCGGGGTCCGCGGCGGCGAAGGCGGCCGGGCCTTGGTGGTCCGAGGATGCGGCGGGCGCGGCCTCGACCGGCGGCGTGCCCAGTGGTGCCCGAAGCGGGTCGGCATGGGCGGGGACGACGAACACCGTCGCGAACAGGGCGACGAACGGCAGCGCTATGCGTGACTTCTTCACCAGGTACCCCAGTATCGAGTGAGAGTGAGCCGGACCAGCACAGCGCAGTGGCACGGCCGGGGGAAGGCTTCCCGGTGAACGCCGCCTGAATGGTCTAGAACAGCTGACGGGTCAGGCCGTGAAAGGAGCCTGGAGGAACTGTTCGGCGATCGCCGTCTCACCGCTGAGACGCGGCGGGGTGGCCGACCGCTTCCACAGGTGCAGCAGCAGTTCCTGCGCCGTCGCCTCGGCGGTCGCGGCGGGTTCGGCGGCCGGGCCGAGCGCGGGCGGTTGCCCCGGGTGCAACGTCCAGGCGTCGCCGGTGTCGGTGGCGCGCAGCGCGAGTGGCGCGGCCAGGGACGGCGCGGCGTGCCAGCGCGTGACGCGTGGCAGCCAGGCGACGAGGACCTCGTCGACGCCGTCCGCGGCGACCGCCGGGTCGAGCGTGAAGCCGGTGCCGGCGGCGCTGTGCGCGTCGGCGAGGTGGACGGCGGTCTCGTGCACCTGGCGGCGGAACCAGAACGCCTTGGTCTTCTCGGTGCCGCCGAAGTGCCAGCACCGGTCTTCGGGGGTGGCAGCTTCGAGCGCGTCGAGCAGCAGTTCGGCGCTTTCGGCGTACCAGGACGCCAGGTCGGCGCCCGCGCCGGTTTCGAAGGCCTGCGGCTGCACCTCGCCGGTCGTGACGACGGCGGCGGCCCAGCGGTGGACGTTCCCGAGGTGCGTGGTGAGGTCGCCGACGGTCCAGCCGGCGCAGTCCGGCACCGGCGCGGCCGGGTCGGTGGTGCGCAGGACCTCGGTGAACCCGCCGGTCAGCTCCCGCAGGACGGGGAGGTAGTCACGGGCGGGGAACGGCATCGTCGTCATGGGTTCTCCCCGGGATGCCGGGGCCGCGCGAGGTGCGCGGCCCCAGTGCCGATCACAGGTCGGGGAACCAGAGCTTCAGCTCGCGCCCGGCCGACTCCGGCGAGTCCGAACCGTGGACCAGGTTGTACTGGGTCTCCAGCGCGAAGTCGCCGCGGATGGTGCCCGGGGTGGCCTTCTCGACCGGGTCGGTGCCGCCGGCCAGCTGGCGGAACGCGGCGATGGCGCGCGGGCCTTCGACCGCGAGCGCGACCAGCGGGCCCGACGTGATGAACTCCAGCAGGTCGCCGAAGAACGCACGCTCCTTGTGTTCGGCGTAGTGCTCCTCGGCCAGCGCCTGCGGCACGGTGCGCAGTTCGACGGCGGCGAGCTTCAGGCCCTTGCGCTCGATCCGCGAAATGACCTCGCCGACGAGGCCGCGCGCGACGCCATCGGGCTTGACGAGGACCAGCGTGCGTTCAGTCACGACGGTGTTTCTCCTTGCTACAGTTTCAGGGGGTCCGGGTGGCGGAGCCCCCGGCTCGGGCGAAGCCCCGGATGTCATCGGTGCGTGTCGGTGCGCGTGAGCGTAGCCGACCTCCTCAGCGGCCCTGCGGGTGCAGCTTCTTCGACCACAGCGACGCTCCCGTGGCATCCCGGAGATCCACCGTCAGGTCACCGCTCACGCCGTCGATGTTCAGCTCCCCGAAGTGCTGGAAGCCGTCGGCCGGGGCCGTGTTCGCGACCGGCGGGGCGTGCACGAACACCGCTTCCGGGCCGAACGTCGGGTCTAGCGCGTTGGGCCCGAACGCGCCCGCGTTCAGCGGCCCGGACACGAACTCCCAGAACGGGTCGAAGTCCTGGAACGCCGCGCGGTCCGGCGAATAGTGGTGCGCCGCCGTGTAGTGGACGTCCGCCGTCAGCCAGACCACGTTGCGGACGCGGCGGCGCTGGATCTCCCGCAGCACCCACGCCAGCTCCGTCTCGCGCCCGCCCGGCGCGCCCGGCAGGTTGTTCGCCACGGCTTCGATGTCCGCGCCGTCCGGGACGACCAGGCCCAGCGGCATGTCCGCTTGGACGATCTTCCACGTCGCCGTGCTGCGGCCGAGCGCGTCGGCCAGCCAGCGCGCCTGCCGGTCGCCGAGGATGTACCCCGGCTTGGTCTGGTCCGCGGTGTTCGCGTTGCGGTAGGTCCGCATGTCCAGCACGAAGATCTCAGCGCGCGACCCGTACTCGAAACTGCGGTACACGCGGCCGTCGACGGCCTGGCGCGCGTCGATCGGGTGCCACTCGTGGAACGCCTGGTACGCCCGCGGCGCGAGGACGTCGACGCGCTTTTCGGTGTAGGCCGGGAGGTCGAGGATCTCGCCCGGGTACCAGTTGTTCAAGACCTCGTGGTCGTCCCACTGGGCGTAGACCGGTACCTGCGCGGCGAAGCGCTTGAAGTTCGCGTCGAGGCGGTTGTACGCGTGCTGGCCGCGGTATTCGTCGAGGGTCTCGGCGACCTTGGACTTCTCCGCCGTGACGACGTTGCGCCACGTCCGGCCGCCGGGCAGGGCCACCGTCTCCGTCAGCGGGCCGTCGGCGTACACCGTGTCGCCGCTGTGCAGGAAGAGGTCGGGTCGCCGCGCGGCCATCGCCGAGAAGATCGTCATGCCGCCCAGGTCCGGGTTGATCCCCCAGTTCTGGCCGACGACGTCGCCCGACCACAGGATCCGGGTGTCGCGGCGGCCCACCGGCGCGGTGGCGAACCGGCCGGTCAGCGGCTCGCTCTTCGTGCGCCCGTCGAGGGACTCCGCCGTCACGCGGTAGTGGTACTCGGTGCCGGGCGCGAGACCCGCGACGCGGACCTGCCCGGTCCCGCCGGTGGACGGGCCGGCGAGCGGGCCGGGCACCCGGCGGGTGTGCCGGAACGAGGGGTCGCGGGCGATCTCGACGACCAGCCGCGACGGCCGGTCCGCGCGCGACCAGACGATCGCCGAGCCGGGCGTGACGTCGCCGGACTGGACGCCGTGGGTGAGCACGGGCCGGTCGCCGCGTAGCAGCGGGGTCGCGGCGAAAGCCGTCGAAGGCAGCACGAGAGTGGCGGCGGCGCCGGTGAGGCCGGCCTTGAGCAGGGTGCGGCGGGAGTGGTGGGTCGGTTCGGTCATGCGCGGTTTCTATCCCGCCGCGGCCAACGCCGGATTGCGCGCGGGTGAACGACATCCCCGGGTTTTCCCCCATGTCCGGACGTCGTCTCCGTCGGTAGCGTGGCGATCACGACAAGGGGGTCAGATGAGACCATTCAGGAAAAGCCTGGCGGTTCTGACAGCGGCACTCACCTTCACCACGCTCGGCACCGCCGTGGCTTCAGCCGGCGAAGACGGCGGAAAGGCCGTTCTCCGCTACACCGAGCACGGCATCCCGCACATCGTCGCGAAGGACTTCGCCGGGCTCGGCTACGGGTACGGCTTCGCGGCGGCGACCGACAACGTCTGCGAGCTCGCGAACATCTACCTCACGGTGAGCGCGCAGCGGTCGAAGTACCTCGGCCCGGACGGCGACGGCTACCCGTCGCTGTCGGAGGCGAAGAACAACCTGCACAGCGACCTGTTCTTCCAGCAGATCAACGACTCCGGGATCGTCGACCGGCTCGTCGCGCAACCCGCGCCGCTGGGGCCGCGCCGCGAAGTCCGCGAGACTGTTTCGGGTTACGTCAAGGGCTTCAACGCCTACCTCGCCCGCACCGGCCGCGCCGGCATCTCCGACCCGGCCTGCCGCGGCGCCGGCTGGGTGCGGCCGATCACCGAGCAGGACTTCTACCGGCACTTCTACGCCATCGCGATCACCGGCGGCCAGGGCGTCGTGACCGAAAGCCTGTTCACCGCCCCGCCGACCGGCGCGACACCGGCGCCGGGCACGGCCGGGCAGCTCTCCGACCAGGTCCGGGCGGCGCTCGGCGGGAGCGGGCTGGGCAGCAACGGCATCGCGATCGGCGCGGACTCGACCGCGGCGGGCCAGGGCAGCGTCCTGCTCGGCAACCCGCACTACCCGTGGCAGGCCGGGCGCCGGTTCTGGCAGAGCCAGCTGACCATCCCCGGCAAGGTCGACGTCGCCGGCGCGAGCCTGCTCGGGATGCCGTTCGTCCAGATCGGGCACACCGCCGACGCGGCCTGGACGCACACGGTGTCCACGCCCGTCACGTTCGGCCTCTTCGAGGTGCCCCTGAAGGCGGGCGACCCGACGACCTACCTCGTCGACGGCCAGCCGGAGAAGATGACCTCCCGCGACGTCACGGTCCAGGTCCGCCAGGCCGACGGTTCGCTGAAGCCGGCGCGCCAGACGTTCTGGTCGACGCGGTACGGCCCGGTCATGGGCGACTTCCAGGGCGTCCCGCTGCCGTGGACGACGAAGTCGGCGTACGCGGTGCGTGACGCCAACGCGACGAACATGCGCGGCCTGAACACGTGGTTCGAGCTCGACCAGGCCCGCAGCACGGCCGACGTCGTCCGCGCGCTGAGCCGAACCCAGGGCGTCCCGTGGGTCAACACGATCGCCACCGACCGGGCGGGCAACGCGCTCTACGCCGACATCCAGGTCGTCCCGAACGTCACCGACGAGCTGGCGAAGACGTGCAGCACTCCCTTGGGACAGCGGACGTTCGAGCAGGTCGGACTGGCCATTTTGGACGGTTCGAAATCGGCCTGCCGATGGGGTTCCGACCCCGGCGCGCTCGAACCGGGCATCTTCGCGCCGTCGCGGCTGCCGCAGCAGCAACGCCGTGACTACGAACTGAACACCAACGACAGCGCCTGGCTGGCCAACGCGAAAGCGCCGATCACCGGGTACCCGCACATCGTCGGCGACATCGGCACCGAACGCTCGCCGCGCACGAGGGAAGCGCTGCTCACCGCCGAAAAGGGCGGGTTCACGACGGACTCGATGAAGAAGATGCTCTTCGCCGACCACAGCCTGTTCGCCGACCTGACGGCGGCGGACCTGGCGAAGCTGTGCGCGTCGTTCCCGGGCGGCCGGGCGCCGTCGTCGTCAGGCCCGGTGCCGGTCGGGAACGCGTGCACCGCGCTGGCGAAGTGGGACCACACGTACACGCTCGACACCCGCGGCTCGCTGCTGTTCGAGCGGTTCGCGGGCCGGCTCGGCGCGGTGGACCGCTTCTCGGTGCCCTTCGACCCGAAGGCGCCGCTGACCACGCCGAACACGCTCAACGTCGGGAACCCGGACGTGCAGAAGGCGTTCGGGGACGCGCTGGTGGACCTGCGCACGGCCGGGCTGGCCCCGGACGCGAAGCTGCGCGACGGCCAGGCGGTCACGCGCAACGGCGAGCGGATCCCGATCCACGGCAGCCAGGGCTTCCTGGGCGTGCTCAACGTCATGACACCGCGGTGGGATCCGGCGCGCGGGAACACCGAGATCGTGCACGGGTCCAGCTACATCCAGGTGGTCGGGTTCCGCGGGCGCGCGTGCCCGGACTCCTCGACGTTGCTGACGTACTCGCAGTCGGCGAACTCGAAGTCGCCGTACTTCAGCGACCAGACGAAGCTCTACAGCCGGGGTGAATGGGTGAAGGAACGCTTCTGCGAAGCCGACATCCTGCGCTCCCCCGCGCTGCGGGTCGTCGTGCTGCGGTAGGTCAGGGCTGGGGCTGCTGCTGGCTCGCGAGGGTGCCGGCCGCCATGCGGCGGGCGACGTCCTTGCGCAGCCACAGCAGCCACAGCCAGATCGCCAGGAACACCACGCCCAGCACCGCGATCGCGGGCAGCCAGACCACCAGCGCGATCAGCACCACCTGCAGGCCGAGGATGACCGGCACCGCCCACGGCTTCTTGACGAACCCGCACAGCACGACCAGCACCAGCGCGACCGCCAGCACCGTCCAGCCGGTGCCGGTGCTGATCCCGCCGCCGAGCTTGTTCACCACCGGCAGGGCCAGGGCGACCGTGATCGCCTCCATGATCAGCGTTCCCGACATCACGCCGCGGAAGCCCTTCATGGGGTCCTTGGGCTTCGGCTTTTCCGTCGGCTCGGTCACGCCGGCTCCTTCCCGAACAGCGTGCGCGTCTCGCCCACGGTGACCACCGAGCCGGTGACGAGCACGCCGCCGCCCGCGAGGGGCTCTTCGGGGTCGTCGCTGGTCTCCACCAGCGCGATCGCCGTCTCGATCGCCGTCTCCAGGTCGGTCTCGGCGACCACCCGGTCCTCGCCGAACACCGAGATGGCCAGCTGGTTGAGCTCCTCCAGCGGCATCGAGCGGGGCGAGGAGTTGCGCGTCACGACGATGTCGGACACCACCGGCTCCAGCGCGTCGAGGATGCCGTGGGCGTCCTTCTCGGCCATCACGCCGACCACCGCGACCAGGCGGCGGAAGGCGAACTCCTCGGCCACGGTCGCCGCGAGCGCGCGGGCGCCGTGCGGGTTGTGGGCCGCGTCGATCATCACCGCGGGGGCCGCGCGGACCCGCTCGAGCCGGCCCGGCGTCTCGACCTCGGCGAACGCCTCGCGCACGGCCTCGATGACCAGCTGCTTGTCCTTGCCGGCGCCGAAGAACGCCTCGACCGCGGCCAGCGCGAGCGCGGCGTTCGCGGCCTGGTGGGCGCCGTGCAGCGGCAGGAAGATGTCGTCGTAGACCCCGCCGAGCCCCTGCAGCTTGAGCAGCTGCCCGCCGACGGCGATCTCGCGCTCCAGCACGCCGAACTCGCTGCCCGCGCGGGCCACCGCCGCGTCGACCTCGACGGCGCGTTCCAGCAGCACCTTCTGCACCTCGGGGTCCTGCTCGGCGATGACCGCGACCGAGCCGGGCTTGATGATGCCCGCCTTTTCGCGCGCCGCGCCGAGGATGTCCGGGCCGAGGTACTCGACGTGGTCGATGCCGATCGGCGTGATGACCGCGACGTCGGCGTCCGCGACGTTCGTGGCGTCCCAGGCGCCGCCCAGCCCGGCCTCGATCACCGCGGCCTCGACCGGCGCGTCGGCGAACGCGGCGAACGCCATCCCGGTGAGGATCTCGAACTTGCTCATCGCGACGCCGTCCGCGGCGGCACCGTCCACCATGGACACGTACGGCGCGATGTCGTTCCACAGCTCGGCGTAGCGGGCGGCGGAGATCGGCCGGCCGTCGAGCGCGATGCGCTCGGTGACCAGCTGCAGGTGCGGGCTGGTGTAGCGGCCGACGCGCAGGCCCATCCGGGTCAGCAGCGCGTCGATCATCCGGGCGGTGGAGCCCTTGCCGTTCGTGCCGGCGACGTGCAGCACCGGGTAGCCGTGGTTCGGCTCGCCCAGCAGCTGCGTCAGCGCGGAGATGCGGGTCAGCGACGGCTGGATCTTCGTCTCCGGCCAGCGCTGGTTCAGCTCGGCCTCGACGGCCATCAGCTCGCGCCGCGCCTCGGGCCCGTCCGGGCTGCCGTAGACCTCGGGTTCGCCCTGGTCGTCGAGCTCGTGCAGCTCGGTGTCCTCGGGCACGCTCAGGTCGGGCACCGGGCCGGTGGCGAGGTTGTCGCCCAGCTGGCCGACGCCGCCGATGCCACCGCGGCTGCCCCCGCCCGCCTCGAACGCGGTGTCGCGCGCGTCCAGCTCCGGGTCGTGGTCGTCCGAGTCTTCGTACCCTTCGGCACCCAGCTCGTCGACACCCGCGAAACTGTCCAGATCCGACAGGTCCGGCCTGCGACCTGTCTCATCCTGCGGCACTGAATCTCCTCCGGCCTGGGGTTTTCGGCTTGCCTTCCGAGTCTACGTGCGTGACTGGTGGCACTCTCGACGCATGCCGTTCAACCACAACGACCACTACCACCCGCTGCTGCTGGACCTGCTGCCGCCCGGGCCGGGGATCGCGCTGGACGTCGGCTGCGGCACCGGCCGGTTCGCGCGGCGGCTGGCCGCGACCGGCATGGCGGTGGAGGCGGTCGACGTCTCGGCCGCGATGGTCGAAGCGGCGGCGGGCCTCGGTTCGCCGGGGCCGGGCAAGATCGTCTACCGGCAGGCCGACGTCACCACCGACGCCCTGCCCGAGGCGCACTACGACTTCATCTCGTGCCTCGCCTCCCTGCACCACATGCCGTTCGAAACGGTCGCCAAGCTGCGCCGCGCCCTGGTGCCGGGCGGCGTGCTCGTGGTGCTCGGCCTGGCGAAACCGAGCACGCCCGCGGACTGGGCGCGGGCGATCGCGGCGGTCCCGGTCAACGCGCTCGCGCGGCTGGTCGTCTACGCCGGCGAACGGCTGAACGGCGGCGGGGAGGACGGCCCGCAGGCCCCGATCGTCGACGACTACCCGACGCTGGCCGAGCTACGCCGCGAGTCGGCCCGGCTGCTGCCCGGGAGCACCGTCCGGCCGTTGCTGTTCTGGCGCACGCTGATCACTTACCGTGAGCACGGCGACGGTGACCCGACTGGCGGGTGAAGTCCGTCCCCCGGCCGTCCGGTGCTCGCTAGAAGTGGAGGCAGCGTTTCCGCCAGCGAGAACGAGGTCTTCATGCGCATCACCCGGCTGCTCATCGCCGTCGTCTCGGCAGCCATCCTGTTGCCGGCGCCGGCCACCGCCGCCTCCGCGGCGACCATCGGCAGCTACGTCGCCCTCGGCGACTCCTACACCTCCGGGCCGTTCATCCCGGTCCAGCGGGTCGACCCGCTGGGCTGCGGGCGGTCCACCGCGAACTACCCGTCGGTGCTGGCCGCGGCGCTGCACGCCGGGCGGTTCACCGACGTCAGCTGCGCCGGCGCGGACACCACGAACATGACGCGGCCCCAAGGCGTGCCGTTCAACGGCACCAACCCGCCGCAGCTGGGCGCGCTGCGGATCGACACGGACCTGGTCACGCTCGGTATCGGCGGCAACGACTACGACGTGTTCGGCAGCCTGATCTCGACGTGCCCGGGCCTGCGGGCGAGCGACCCGACGGGCAACCCCTGCGAGGAGCACTTCGGCGGCTCCGTCACGTCGGCGATCGACAACATCGGTCCGCGGGTGGAGGCGGTGCTCGCCGCGATCCACGAGCGGGCGCCGCGGGCGCGGGTGCTGGTGGTCGGCTACCCGCGGATCGCGCCGGAGAAGGGCTACTGCCCGGACGTGCTGCCGTTCGCCGACGGCGACTACGCGTGGCTGAACAGCGTCGAGGAGGCGCTGAACCGGACGCTGGCCGACGCCGTGGACGGGGACGGGAAGGCGGAGTTCGTCGACACCTTCGGCCCGTCCCGCGGCCACGACGCCTGCGCGCGCGGCGGTTCGGCGTGGATCAACGGCAAGGACCAGAACGTCTTCGTGGCCGCGGCCTACCACCCGCTGAAGACCGGGATGGCGGGCATCGCCGCGGTCGTGCTCAAGTCCCTGCGCTGACGAACTCCAGCACGATCCGGGCGAACTCGTCCGGCAGTTCGGCCGGGGCCCCGTGCCCCGCGTCGATCGCGGCGGCGCGCGCGTCCGGGATCGCGGCGACCAGCTCCCGCTGCTGGTCCGCCGTGATCAGCCGGTCGTGCGCGCTGCCGAGCACCAGCACCGGCGCGGTGATCTGCCCGAGCACGTCCCTCAGGTCGACGGCGCGGTCGACCTCGATCTGCCGGTCCGTTCCGGGCTCGATCATCGTTTCGAGGGTCTTGACCAGCTGTTCGTTGCTCTCGGCGGTGGCCTGTTCCCAGTAGCGCGGGCCGAAGGCCATCAGCGGGAGCATGCGGGCGAAGGTCCCGGTTTCGAGCAGGTCCAGCCAGTAGCGGAACTCGGCGTCCTGCCTGGTGTCGGTGACGGGCCAGGCGGCGTGCAGGACCGCTTTCCGGACGCGATCCGGGCGAGTACCGGCCAGGTGGGCCGCCACGACCGCGCCGAGCGAATGGCCGACGACGTGCGCGCGGTCGACGCCCGCGTGGTCCAGCACGGCTTCGGCCTGGGCGGCGAGGTCTTCGACGCTGATCGGGCCGCCGCGGTCGGTGGTCAGGCCGGAGCCGGGGAAGTCCGGCGCCAAGACCGTGAAGTGTTCTGCTTGTGCGATCAGCGGTCCCCACTGCTCGCGCGACGCGGCGGTGCCGTGGAGCAGAAGCAGCGCGGGTCCTTCGCCGGTCCGGTCGTAGTGGACGACGGTGTCTTCGAGCGTCACTTTCGGCACGGTCGCCTCCTTCAGGCGGTGATCGCGCGGAGGGCGGCGGTGAACGCGCGCGGGTCTTCCTGGTGCGGGATGTGGCCGCAGCCGGCGAGGACGTGCACCCGGGCGCCGGGCGTCTCGGCCGCGCAGGCGCGCGGGACTTCGAGGGGGATCTGCGTGTCCACCTCGCCGTGCAGGTAGGTGATCGGGACCTTGAGGTCCTTCAGCCGGGGCCGCGGGTCGTAGGTGGTGATCTCGGTGAAGAGCGCGTCGATGTAGACGCCCGAGTCGAGCAGCTGGCGGACGGTCCAGTCGATCAAGCCGGGCGAGGCCTTCGGGCCGAACCAGCCCGGCACCCAGCCGGCGACGGTGCCGAAACGGTCGTCGACGAGCTTCTCCCGCAGCTCCCGCACGGTTTCGAGCATGCCGGTACTCGGCCAGTAACCGGGGCTGTCGACGGCGACGACGTGCTCGACCAGCTCGGGGCGGGCGAGCGCCAGTTCGGTGGCGAAGACGCCGCCGAGGCTGGACCCGACGACGGTGGGGGTGATTCCCAGGGTTTCGATCACCGCGACGAGGTCGGCGGTGACGCCGGCGATGGTGTTGCCGTCGAGCGGGCGGTCCGAGCGGCCGCAACCGCGCCAGTCGAGCGTGATGACGCGGTGGTCGCGGACGAGGTCGGGCAGGCTCGACTGCCAGACGCGGCCGCTGGCGCCCCAGCCGTGCAGGAGCAGCAGGGCCGGGCCGGTGCCGGCGTCTTCGTAGTAGAGGCGGGTGTCGTTCACGGTTGCGTAGGGCATGCCTTGAGCTTCGCGGCCGGGTTCTCGGTGATCGAGGATCAGTCGGCTCCTACACTCATCACGAACGCTTATGAATGGGGTTGCCCGTGGAGCTTCGCCAGCTGAAGTACTTCGTGACGGTGGCCGAGGAGCTGCACTTCGGGCGCGCGGCGGAGCGGCTGCACATCGTCCAGCCGGCGGTGAGCCAGCAGATCCGGCGGCTGGAGCGTTCGCTGGGCGTGTCGCTGTTCGCCCGTTCGACGCGTTCGGTGGTCTTGACGGAGGCGGGGCAGCGGTTTTTGCCGCACGCGCGCGCCGTCTTGGCGGCGGCCGAGCGGGCTTCGGATTCGGTGTCCGAGTTCCGTTCTGCTGAGTCTCTGGTCCGCTTGGGGACGAGCGAGGGTCTGGGTGATCGGCTGGACGTCTTGCTGGGAGCTTTCGCCCGCCTTGCGCCTTCGGCTTCTTTGGAGTTGGTCCACGCGCCGACTTCGCAACGGCTCCAGCGGGTCCGCGATGGTTCGCTTTCCGCGACCATCGTGCGGGGCTCGTGGCCTTCTTCCGGTCTTGACTTCACTCCCTTGTGGATGGACGAGGTGCTGGTCGCTTTGCCTGCTTCTCATCCGCTGGCTTCCGCTTCGGAGGTTTCTTTCGCTTCGCTCGCTTCGCTTCCTGTGCGGTTGAGTTCGCCTTCGCGGAATCAGCCTTTGTACGATCTTGTGCTGGCTTGCTGTCGCGAGGCGGGGTTCGAGCCCGTGCTGGGCACGGAGTTCACTACGGCTCAGGACACGTTGGGGACGCTGGGCTTTGGTCGTCCACACTGGACGGTGTTCTACCGGGCGCACGCCAATCTGTTGCCGATTCCGGGGGTGGTTTTCCGGCCGTTGGTGGAGCCGACGCCTCGGATGCAGACTTACCTGGCGACGCCCACGGACCGGCGGTTGACCCCGGAGCTGGTGGCGCTGATCGAAGCGGCGCGAACCATCGAAGCCGGCTGAGTAACGGCCTGCCCTCGACGGGCGACCCATACGGCGACTACCGATCACCGTTCGCGATGAGGAGACGGCTCGATGCCCGAGACATTCGAGATGGACCGCGTGGATCGCATTGCCGACATCTTGTACGGCGTCGCGTCCGGGAAAGGTCTGATCGAGTACGTCCCGCTCGGTCGGCGCGTCGGTGTGCAACCGAACCATCTGGGCCAGTTCCTCGAGCAGGTGTCCGCCCGCGCGGCGGATCGCGACGAACCGCTATGGAGCGCGCTCGTCGTGTCGAAAGACAGCCGGCTGCCGAGCAGCGGGTTCTACGTGCTCGCCCGTCGGTTGCGCGACGAGTACGCGAGTCTCGATGACGAAGAGGTGTGGAAACGGGAACAGCGGCGGTGCTACGACGCCGCCCGCTCCTCCTGACCGCCGGCGCTGACCGAAGCCCGGCACTCCCGAAGGAGCGCCGGGCTTCGGTCAACAACCTCAGGAAGCCGGAAGCGCCGCCAACCGCGCCGTGATCCGGCCGATGTCCGACACCGCCGTCTCCTTGCGGACCTTGATCTTGTCGACCACCTGCTCCGGGGCCTTCGCGATGAACGCCTCGTTGCCCAGCTTGGCCTCCGTCTGCGTCAGCTCTTTCTGGGCCGCCGCGAGGTCCTTCTCCAGCCGCTTGCGCTCGGCCGCCACGTCGACCGTGCCTGACAGGTCCAGCTCCACCGTCACCACGCCGTCCGCCAGGGCCACCTCGAGCGACGCGCTCGCGGCGAACTCGGGAGAAGGCTCAGTCAACCGAACCAGCGACCGGACCGCTGACTCGTGACCGCCCGCGTAGCCCGCCAGGCGGGCCGCCACCTTCTGGCCCGGCTTCAGGCCCTGGTCCGCGCGGAAGCGGCGGATCTCCGTCACCAGCTTCTGGACGTCCGCGATCCGGGCGTCGGCCGAAGAATCCGCGTAGCCCTCGAAAGGAACCGGCCAGGAAGCGACCACCAGCGACTCACCGCCGGTCAACGCCGTCCAGAGCTTCTCCGTGATGAACGGGATGAACGGGTGCAGCAGCCGCAGCACCGTGTCCAGCACGTGGCCCAGCACCGACCGCGTCGCGGAGACCCGCGCGTCATCGCCTTGGTACAGCTGGACCTTCGCCAGCTCCAGGTACCAGTCGCACAGCTCGTTCCACGTGAACTGGTAGAGCGCGCCCGCCACCTTCGCGAACTGGAAGTCCTCGAACAGGCCGTCCACTTCGGACACCAGCGCGCCGAGGCGGCCGAGGATCCACCGATCCGCTTCCGTCAAAGTGGAAGCGGAAGGCAACGGCTCAGCGACCGAAGCCCCGTTCATCATCGCGAACTTCGTCGCGTTCCACAGCTTCGTGCAGAAGTTGCGGGAGCCCGCCGCCCACTCGTCGGCCAAGGCCATGTCCGCGCCCGGGTTCGCGCCGCGGGCCAGGGTGAAGCGGGTGGCGTCCGCGCCGTACGCGTCCATCCACTCCAGCGGGTCGATCACGTTGCCGCGCGACTTGGACATCTTCTTGCCCTGCGCGTCCCGGATCAGGCCGTGCAGGTACACGTGGTCGAACGGCTGCTTGCCGTCCATCTGGTGCACGCCGAACATCATCATCCGGACGACCCAGAAGAACAGGATGTCGTAGCCGGTCGACAGCACGCTGGTCGGATAGAACTTGGCCAGGTCCTCCGACGAGGAAGGCCAGCCCAGCGTCGACATCGGCCACAGGCCCGACGAGAACCACGTGTCGAGCACGTCCGGGTCCTGCGTCCAGCCGTCACCGGACGGCGGCTGCTCGTCCGGGCCGACGCACACGACTTCACCGTCGGGGCCGTAGAAGACCGGGATGCGGTGCCCCCACCACAGCTGGCGCGAAATCGTCCAGTCGTGCATGTTGTCGACCCAGTCGAAGTACCGCTTGCCCAGCTCCGACGGGTGGATCTTCGTCCGGCCGTCACGGACGGCGTCGCCGGCCAGCTTGGCCAGCTCCTCGACCTTGACCCACCACTGCAGCGACAGCCGCGGCTCGACGACCGTGTCGCAGCGCGAGCAGTGCCCGACCGCGTGCACGTACGGGCGCTTCTCGGCCACGATTCGGCCGGCTTCCCGCAGCGCGGCGACGACCGCCGGGCGCGCCTCGAACCGGTCGAGACCCTCGAACGGCCCCGACGCGGTGATCTCGGCGCGCTCGTTCATGATCGTCAGCATCGGCAGGTCGTGCCGGCGGCCGATCTCGAAGTCGTTCGGGTCGTGCGCCGGAGTGACCTTCACCGCACCCGTGCCGAACTCGGGATCGACGTGCTTGTCGGCCACGATCGGGATGCGACGCCCGGTCAGCGGCAGCTCGACCTCGGTGCCGACCAGGTGCGCATAGCGCTCGTCGTCAGGGTGGACGGCGACCGCGGTGTCGCCCAGCATCGTCTCCGCGCGGGTGGTCGCGACGACGATCGCGTTGTCGCCGTCGCCGTAGCGGATCGACACGAGCTCGCCGTCGTCGTCGTTGTGGTCGACCTCGATGTCCGAGAGCGCGGTCTGGCAGCGCGGGCACCAGTTGATGATCCGCTCGGCGCGGTAGATCAGGCCCTCGTCGAAGAAGTTCTTGAACACCGTCTGGACGGCCTTGGACAGGTTCTCGTCCATGGTGAAGCGCTCGCGCGACCAGTCGACGCCGTCGCCGAGGCGCTTCATCTGGCCGAGGATCCGGCCGCCGTACTCGGCCTTCCACTCCCAGACGCGCTCGACGAACTTCTCGCGGCCCAGGTCGTGGCGCGAAAGGCCCTCGCCGGCCAGCTGGCGCTCGACGACGTTCTGCGTCGCGATGCCCGCGTGGTCCATGCCCGGCAGCCACAGCACCTCGTAGCCCTGCATGCGCCGGCGGCGGCTCATCGCGTCCATCAACGTGTGGTTGAGGGCGTGGCCCATGTGCAGGCTGCCGGTGACGTTCGGCGGCGGCAGTACGATCGAGAACGGCGGCTTCCCCGACGCGGCGTCGGCCGTGAAGTACCCGGCCGCTACCCAGCGGTCGTACATCGGTGCTTCTTCGGCGGCCGGGTCCCAGGCACCCGGAAGGTCGGTGGTCTGCTGCGGAGCGTTCTCGGTCACAATGGACAAGTCTACGAACCCGTCACGGCGGGTCACCCAGGGGGAAGGCACTCGGGATGGCAGAGCCTCAACAGCCGCAGGATCCGGACGACCGGCGCCTCGAGACGCACCCGGACCTGATGAACCCGGATTGGCAGCAACACGCCGAGCGGGACGCCTGGCTGGGTGCGAAGAAGGAGCTGAAGAAGCGCCGCAAGCGCGAGCGCCGCGCGGGCGGTCACCAGCAGCCGGGGCACAGCCGCTGGCCCGGTGTGCTGGCGCTGCTGCTGGTCGTCGTCCTGGTCGCGGCGGCGATCGTCGTGCACCAGATCCAGGGCATCGGCGTCAACGAGGACTCGTTCCTGTTCTTCGGCTCGTAACGCTCCTCCCCCGCTGTCGATGATCAGTCATCGACCTTGGGGGAAAGCACGTGGACGACGACAACCTGCTCGATTCGCACCCGGACCTGATGGACCCGGAGTGGCGCAAGCACGCGCAGACGGACGCCTGGCTGGGCGCCAAGAAGGACCGCAAGCAGTTTCGCAAGCAGCAGAGAAGCCGCCCTCGGAAGCCCGGGCGCCGCTGGTGGGTGTTCGGCGTGCTGGTGGCTATCCTCGCCGTGATCACCACGGCGATCGTGCTGGTCGGCCGCCGGCCCCCGGCGCGCGAGGCCGTCCCGGAGACGCCGAACCCGACGCAAGTGGCGCAGTTCGCCCACGTCGACCTGGCCCGGCCGTACGCGAACACACCCGCCCAGGACTGGCCGAAGGGTCTCGACGGCATCACCGCGGCCCCGGCCGGAACCGCCGAAGCCGACGCTTACGCGAAGGTCAAGCAGGCGATCTCCGCGGCCCGGCTCGATCCCGCGGTGCTCACCGGGCACGACCCGAAGGCCTTCCTCGCCCTGGTCGCGCCCGACCTGCGCGACCAGCTGACCCCGGTGTTCGCCCGCAAGCCGGCCAAGGGCGTGGCGAGCTTCGACTCGTACGTGACCGAGATCGCCGACGGCTACCACCTGCTCGACGCCGGACCGCGCACGTTCGGCACGCTCGCCTCGCACCCCGGCGCCAAAGCCGGTGAACTGGTCGTCGACGCCAAATACGTCATCGCCTACGCCTTCGACAACGTCCACCCCGAGGGGCTGACCAGCCCGGCCGAGATCGTCAGCTTCCTGCGCGTGGACGAGACGTACGTGCTCCGCAGCGGCAAGAACTTCGCCAAGAGCAGTTACGGGCTCTGGCTGGAGGGCGGTCAGAGTGCGTTCTCGGCGGTCGGGTGCGCCGCCGCGAAGGACGGGTACCTGGCCCCCGGCTACGCGAACCCGCAGTCCGGCCCGAACACCGGCGACGACCAGGACGCGCCCGGCTACTACGACCCGCAGTACCCGGTGCCGAACCTCGACGGCTGCAACTGAGCTTCCCGCACTCCCTGCAAGGGGGTGCATCACATCCAGATGCACAGTCTGGACTGTACAGTTAAACTGTGTGCATGGGCGAAGTACCCGCACACGTCGCTGAGAGCGCCGGCTGGATCCGCGCGGTCGTCGGGCAGCTGCACCGCCGGCTGCGCCAGGTCGACAACGCCGGGATCCTGACACCGTCGCAGTCCGCCGTGCTCAACCGGCTCCACCGCGACGGCCCCGCCACCCAGGGCGAGCTCGCGGCCGCCGAGCACGTCCGGCAGCAGTCGATGGCCGCCACCCTCGGCGTCCTCGACGAGCTCGGCTACCTCGCCCGCACCCCCGACCCGGCCGACCGGCGCCGCGTGGTGATCAGCCTGTCCGAGGCCGGCTCCGACACCGTGCGCGGCATCCTGCAGCACCGCGACGAGTGGCTGGCCCAGGCGCTGCTGGACGCGCTGTCCCCCGCCGAGCTCGACGCCGTCACCCGCGCGCTGCCGCTGCTGCAGCGCGTCGCCCAGCACTAAAGGAGATCTCACGAGCACCATCACCGCTCCCGCGAAGTTCGGCACCCGCCTGGTCACCCCGCTGGTGGCCGGCGCGGTGCTCAACCCGATCAACTCCACCCTCATCGCCGTCGCGCTCGTGCCGATCGGGCAGAGCTTCGGCGCCGGCCCGGGCCAGACGGCTTGGCTGATCTCGGCGCTCTACCTGGCCACCGCGGTCGGGCAGCCGGTGGTCGGACTGCTCGTGGACCGCTACGGCGCGCGCCGCGTCCTGCTCGGCGGGGCGGTGCTGGTGATCATCGCGGGGATCGCGGGCATGATCCCGCTCTCGGTCGGCTGGCTGACCGGCGTTCGGGTCGTCCTGGGCCTGGGCACGTGCGCCGGCTTCCCGGCGGCGATGGCCGTGCTGCGCCACCACGCGGAAGCGAGCGGCCAGGGCGTGCCCGCGCGGGTGCTGGCGGTGCTGTCGATGTCCGCGCAGACGGTGATGGTGATCGGTCCGACGCTGGGCGGCCTGCTCATCGGCCTCTTCGGCTGGCCGGCGATCTTCGCCGTGAACATCCCGCTCGCCGGGCTGTCGCTGGTGCTGGCGCTGCTGTGGGTGCCGAAGGACGACCGCGGCGAGCGCACCGCGAAGCCGATCGACCTCCTGGGCATCGCGCTGTTCTCGGCGACCCTGCTCGCGCTCCTGTTCTTCCTGATGGACCCGGCGGAGCCCTGGCTGCTCGCCGTCGTCGTGGCTTTCGACGTCGCGTTCGCGCTGGTCGAGCTGCGTCGCGACGACCCGTTCCTCGACCTGCGGATGCTCGCGGCCAACCGCGCGATCCTGCGGACGTACCTGCGGCAGGCCCTGAGCTTCATGGCGATCTACGCGATCATGTTCGGCTACGTCCAGTGGCTGGAGACGACGCGGCAGCTGTCCGAGGAGGCGGCCGGGCTGATGCTGCTGCCGATGTCGGGCACGGCGGTGTGTGCGGCGGCGTTCTCGGGGCGCGGCTCCGGCATCAAGGCGCGGCTGGTCACGGTCGCGGTCGCACTGGTCGGCGGATCGGCGTTGCTGCTGCTCGTCCACGACGGCACGTGGGTCGGCGCGCTGCTGGCGCTGGCCGCGTTGTTCGGCCTGGCCCAGGGTCTGACGAGCGTCGCGAACCAGACGACGCTCTACCGCGAAGCGCCCGCCGGGCAGATGGGCACCGCGAGCGGGCTGTTCCGCACGGCCCAGTACCTGGGTGCGATCGTGGCGTCGACGCTCATCGCGCTCTGCTACGGCCCGCACGCCGACTCGGCCGGCCTGCACCGGCTCGCCATGGCGCTCATCGTGATCAGCGTCGTCCTGCTCGCCGTCACCATCGCCGACCGGGGCCTGCGCGCCGCCAAAGCCTGACCCCTGTTCGCGCTCACGATCATCGAGGCGCACGATGAACACATGACCCGTGAAGCGCCGTCGCAGGACGTGGACGAAGCCCGCCTCGAGGTGGGCAAGCCGAAGGGCTGGGCGGCCGGGATACCCGGCGTCGCCGTGTCGCTCGCGCGCAGCGTCGAGCAGATGGGCACCGGCCGGACCGTCAAGGCGCTGCGGCTGCTGAACCAGCGCGAGGGCTTCGACTGCCCGGGCTGCGCGTGGCCGGAACCCCGCGAGGTCGACGGCGAGAAGCGCAAGCTGGCCGAGTTCTGCGAGAACGGTGCCAAGGCCGTCGCCGAGGAAGCCACGAAACGCCGGGTGGGCCGGGAGTTCTTCGCCGCGCACCCGATCGCCGAGCTGCGGGAGAAGACCGACTACTGGCTCGGCCAGCAGGGCCGCGTCACCGAGCCGTTCGTGCTGCGCGAAGCCGCGACGCACTACGAACCGATCTCCTGGGACGACGCCTTCGAGCTCGTCGCCGGCGAGCTGAAAGCGCTGACCGACCCGAACGAGGCGATCTTCTACACCTCGGGCCGCACCAGCAACGAGGCCGCGTTCCTCTACCAGCTGCTGGTGCGCTCGTTCGGCACCAACAACCTGCCGGACTGCTCCAACATGTGCCACGAGTCCTCCGGCGCGGCGCTGGCGGCGACCACCGGCATCGGCAAGGGCTCGGTGAGCCTGGCCGACATCCACAAGGCCGACCTGATCGTCGTCGTCGGGCAGAACCCGGGCACCAACCACCCGCGGATGCTCTCGGCGCTCGAAGAGGCCAAGGGGAACGGCGCGCAGATCATCGCCGTGAACCCCTTGCCCGAGGCGGGGTTGATGCGGTTCAAGAACCCGCAGAACGTCCGCGGCGTCGTCGGCAAGGGCACCCCGCTGGCCGACGAGTTCGCGCAGATCCGCCTCGGCGGCGACCTCGCGCTGTTCCAGGCGGTCGGGCACCTGCTGCTGGCCTGGGACGAGGAGGCGCCGGGCGCGATCGTCGACCGCGACTTCGTCGAGCGCGTCACCGACGGCTTCGACGACTACGCCAAGCACCTGCGCGAGATCGACTGGCCCGAGGTCGAGCGCGCCACCGGGCTGCCGCGCGAGCAGATCGAGCGCGTCGCGCGGATGATCGCCTCCTCGGAACGCACGATCTACTGCTGGGCGATGGGCCTGACGCAGCACAAGCACGCCGTCCCGACGATCTCCGAGATCGCCAACCTGGCGCTGATGCGCGGCATGATCGGCAAGCCGGGCGCGGGCCTGTGCCCGGTGCGCGGACACTCGAACGTCCAGGGCGACCGGACGATGGGCATCTGGGAGAAGATGCCGCAGTCCTTCATGGACGCCCTGGCCGGCGAGTTCGGCATCGAGGTCCCGCGCGAGCACGGCTTCGACACCGTCGACGCGATCCGCGCGATGCGCGACGGCCGCGGCAAGGTGTTCTTCGCCGTCGGCGGCAACTTCGCGTCGGCGACGCCGGACACGGAGGCGACCGAGAAGGCGCTCCAGTCGTGCTCGCTGACCGTGCACGTCTCGACGAAGCTGAACCGCTCGCACGTCGTCCACGGCCGCACCGCGCTGGTCCTGCCGACGCTCGGGCGCACCGAACGCGACTTCCAGGCGAGCGGCGAGCAGTTCGTCACCGTCGAGGACTCGATGTCGCAGGTGCACACCTCCCGCGGGCGCCTCAAGCCGGCGAGCGAGCACCTGCTTTCGGAGGTCGCCATCGTCTGCCGGCTGGCCGAGACGCTGTTCGGCGCCGGGCACGCCGTGCCGTGGCGGACGTTCGAGAGCGACTACGACCTGGTCCGCGACCGCATCTCCCGCGTCGTGCCGGGCTGCCAGGACTACAACCGCCGCGTCCGCGAGCCGGACGGGTTCGTGCTGCCGCACGCGCCGCGCGACTCCCGCGAGTTCACCGGCACGGCCAACGGCAAGGGCAACTTCACGGTGTCCGAACTGGAGTATCCGCGGGTGCCCGAGGGCCGGCTGCTGCTGCAGACGATGCGCAGCCACGACCAGTACAACACCACGATCTACGGGCTGTCCGACCGCTACCGCGGCATCGAGAACGCCCGCCGGGTCGTGCTGGTGAACCCGGACGACGTCGCGGCGCTCGGCCTGACCGACGGCGCGATGGTGGACCTGGTCTCGGAATGGCGGGACGGCGACCGCCGCGCGCCGTCCTTCCGCGTGGTGGCCTACCCGACGGCCCGCGGGTGCGCGGCGGCGTACTTCCCCGAGGCCAACGCCCTGGTGCCGCTGGACTCGGTGGCGGAGAAGTCGAACACGCCGGTGTCGAAGGCGATCGTGGTGCGGCTCGAGCCCCGGCCCTGAGACTCAGCCCTGGTAAGACTCAGCCCTGGTAGTCGCGCCGCAGCGTGTTCGTCATGTCGGTGACCACGGCCTGGACGTTGTCGAGGGTCGCCGGCGGGATCAGCGCGGCCTCCGTGCCACCGTCGGCGATGGCCACGCCCAGCACGACGTTCCCGGAGCGCACGGCGGCCCACTGCTCGGAGAACCCGGACTCGTCGCCGACGCCGGTGGCGAGCCGGACGCCCGAGTGGTCGCCGAGCGCGTCGGTCATCAGCTGGGTGGCCTTCGTCGCGCCCTGGGCCGGATCGGAGTCGGTGAACCGCACGACGGCGATCGTGACGAGCCGGTAGTCCTGCATGTTGGGCTTCCCGCCGCCGAGATCGCGGGCGAACAGGCGCTTGCAGGTGGTGAGCTCGTTGCCCTCGGTGGAGCGGTCCTGGGGGACGACCTTGGCATCGGCGGTCTTCACCGAGTTCGCCGGTACCTCGACGGTGCCGGGGGCGAGCCGGTCACGCGCGTCCGCCCCGGGCAGCTTGCAGGCGTCGATCGAGTCGGGGTAGTGCGCCGAAGCGGACGTCGACTGGCATCCCGCGCACAAAACGGCGGAAGCGAGCACCGGAAGGAGCCACCCTCCGCGGGCAACGCTGCTACGCATAGGTTCCGGACTTTCCTTATTCCTGAAATTGACTTTCCGGGTCGTCACCGGTCCGGTGATCTTTTCCGGTCCGTCGCGCGACGCTGCGCCGACGGTCATCGCACACTGCCTCACCAGGGAGGCAGCGTCAAGACCAGTCACCCACGTGGTCCGCCGTGGTCCGGTCGGCGGAAAACGGATTCGCGGCACTTCGCGGAAATTCCTCGCGCATTTTCGCGGAACCCGATGAAAGGCCGGGCATTCCATTGCCCCGCGCGATCAATTCACGCAGACGACCCCGCTCGAGGTGATCGGCTCGTCGCCGGCGGCCGGGGCGCCCCCGCCACCGGTCGACCCCGGACCGGCGTACACCCACCCGAGCACCACCTCGATGTGGCCTGCCGGCACGGCCGGGGACTCCTGCGTCGACAACCCGCCCAGCAGCTTCGCGACCTCCGCGCCACGCTGCGCGAGATCGGCGCCGAAGCGGACCAGTGACGTCCGCCGCGAGTCGGTGTTGCCGGTGGCGCCCTTGGCGAACCCGTGGTCCCCCAGGAACCCGGCCACCCGGGCCGCGAGGCCCTCCTTCGGACCCGCGTTGGAGACGTCGACGGTGACCGGGGCCGCGGCGGGCTGCGTCTTCGGCGCGGCGGACCCGATCAGGGCCGCGGCGAAGGCCTTCACCGCGGCCGGGTCGACCTGCACCGCCGTGGCCCGCGAGTTCTGCGGGTCGTAGCGGTAGTCGCGGTTGCCGACGGGGATCGTGTCGAACTGGATCCCGCCGCCGCTGACGCCACGCATCTGCGCGACGAAGTCGAGCAGGTTCCACGAGTTGTCGAGGACGACCGACCGCTTGACGGCGTCGATGAGATCGCCGAGCTTCCCCGGATCGGCGAGCGTGCCGGCCGAGAGCACCTGCCGCGCGAGGCTGGCGAGGAACACCTGCTGGCGCCGCACCCGGTCGAAATCGCCGCCGATGAGGTTGTCGCGCTGGCGGACGAAGGCCAGCGCGTCCGCGCCCGAGATCCGCTGTTGCCCGGCCGGGAAGTCCGCGCCGGAGTTGCGGTCCTTGGTGGCCTGCTTGAGGCAGACGTCGACGCCGCCGACCGCCTTGCTGATCTCGGAGAAGCTGAGCAGGTTGACCTCGGCGAAGTGGTCGATCTTGACGCCGGTGAGGTCCTCGACGGCCTGCCGCGTCCCGCGCCGCGCCGCGGTGAGGCCGGCCTGCTCGATCTTCGCCTTGTCGGTCTCCCCGGAATCACGCTGCCGCTTCGCTTCGGCGGCCTTCGCGCGCCCGAACGCGGCGTTGATCTTGCCCTTCCCGCCGGGCATGGAGACGTAGCTGTCGCGCGGGATGGAGAACGCTTTCACGTCGTGCGTGCCGTTCGGGATCCGCAGCACGATGAGGGTGTCGGTGAGGTCGTCACCGTTGGCGCCGGCCCGCAGCTCGCGCAGGACGTCGGCGGGAAGCGGCTTCCCCTCCTTGTCGGTACGGGAGTCCCGGCCGACGAGCAGGATGTCGAGCGAGCCGTCGGCAGGCTGCTCCCCGGGCGCCGTGCCGCCGTCGGCGTCGATCACGCTGTCGCGCGTGACGTCGTCGAGGGCGTGGAGGTTCGAGTAGCCGTAGGCGGTCCCGGACAGGACGGCGAAGGCGAGCCCGGCGACGGCGATCTTCCCCAGTAGGTGCACGACCTACCGACGCCGCCGGGCCGCCTCCTGCTGCACGGGTGAGTCAGGTCACAGCTTCCTAGCCGAAGAGCTGCACCAGCTTCAGGAACAGCTGGTACACGCCGTAGGCGAAGGGCAGCACGACCCACGCCCACGCCAGCACCATCAGCGGGACCCGGTTCGGCTTCGTCGAAGGCTCCGTCATCACGCCTCACTCCTCGCGGCCGCGTCCGAGGTGACGGGCTCGTGGAACTTCTCCTTCACCGGCCGCACCAGCTCGTTGGCCACGAAGCCGACCACCAGCAGGCCGATCATGATGTAGAACGACAGCTGGTAGAGCGCCGGGCCGGACTTGCCGGCCGACTTCTCGTTGTCGGCGATCGCGTTGACGATCAGCGGGCCGAGCACACCGGCCACCGACCACGCGGTGAGCAGCCGGCCGTGGATGGCGCCGACCTGGTAAGTGCCGAAGAGGTCCTTCAGGTAGGCCGGCACGGTCGCGAACCCGCCGCCGTAGAAGGACAGGATCACCATCGCGCAGAGGATGAAGACGACCTTCGACGAGTTGTCCGTCAGCGCGATCACCAGGTACAGCACCGCGCCCACGCCGAGGTAGGTGCGGTAGATGTTCTTGCGGCCGACCAGGTCCGAAGTGGACGACCAGACGAACCGGCCGAGCATGTTGCACAGCGACAGCAGCGCGACGAACCCGGCCGCCGCGGCCGTGCCGACCGGGGTGGACGTGTTCTTGAAGAAGTCCACGATCATCGGGGACGCCTTCTCCAGGATGCCGATGCCCGCGGTGACGTTGAAGCACAGCACGACCCACAGGAGCCAGAACTGCGGCGTCTTGATCGCGTTCTTGGCCGAGACGTTCGCGGTGCTGATCATGGCCTTGCCGTGGTCGGTCTTCGGCTGCCAGCCGGCCGGCTTCCAGTCGTCGGCCGGAACGCGCACGAGCAGCCAGCCCATCGACATGAACGCCGCGTAGACGACGCCGTGCACCAGGAAGGCCGTCGCGATCGTGCCGGTGGTCGGCGAGGTGCCGAGCATCGACGACGACCACGGCGACGCGATCAGCGCGCCGCCGCCGAAGCCCATGATCGCGATACCGGTCGCCATGCCGGGGCGGTCCGGGAACCACTTGATGAGCGTGGACACCGGCGAGATGTAGCCGATGCCGAGCCCGACGCCGCCGATCCCGCCGTAGCCGAGGACGACGAGCCAGAACTGGCCGGTCGCCACGCCGAGGGCGGAGATGAGGAATCCGCTGGCGAAGCAGCACATCGACACGAACATCGCCCAGCGCGGGCCGTTCTTCTCGACGAGCGTGCCGCCGAACGCCGCGGACAGGCCGAGCATGACGATGCCGAGCTGGAACGGCAGCGAGCTCTGCGTCCCGTTCAGGTGCATCGTCTTCTCGAGCGGAGTCTTGAACACGCTCCACGCGTAGGCCTGCCCGATCGACAGGTGTACCGAAAGGGCCGCCGGCGGCACCAGCCAGCGCGTCCAGCCTGGGGGTGCCACGATCCGGGAACGGTCCAGGAAGCCGAGAGCCATCGGATCCCTCTCCTAGAGTGGGGATGATGGAGGGAATGTATTACTAAATACCCGGCGTTGCATCATGCGGGTGTCAAACTTTCCGGTGGAGAAGGGTGTGGGCGATGGGCAGGGTGACCGTGCGCAGGCCGGTGCGGAAGATCTCCGCGACCGGCGACCGCCGCCGCCCCGACGCGCTGGCCGCCGAAGAACCCCTGGAACTGCGGGTCGGCGGTAAGGCGCTGGCCGTCACGATGCGCACGCCGGGCCACGACGTCGAGCTGGCCCATGGCTTCCTGCTGTCGGAGGGCGTGATCGGCGGCCGCGAGGACATCGCGGTCGCCCGCTACTGCGACGGCGTCGACGACCAGGGCCGCAACACCTACAACGTGCTGGACATCGCGCTGGCGCCCGGCGTGCCGCCGCCGGACACCGGGGTCGAACGCAACTTCTACACGACGTCCTCGTGCGGGGTCTGCGGCAAGGCCGCGCTCGACGCGGTCAAGCTGAAGACCCGCTTCCCGCCCGCCGAAGCGGCGTTCGCGGTGAAGACCGAGACCCTCTCCGCTCTGCCGGACGCCCTGCGCGCGCAGCAGAAGGTGTTCGCCAGCACCGGCGGGCTGCACGCGGCGGGACTGTTCACCCCGGACGGTGAGATCGCCGTCGTCCGCGAAGACGTCGGGCGCCACAACGCGGTCGACAAGGTGCTCGGCTGGGCCGTCCTCGCGGGTCGCATGCCCGCGCCCGGTTATGGCCTGCTGGTCTCCGGGCGCGCGTCGTTCGAACTGGTGCAGAAGGCCGCGATGGCCGGGATCGGGCTGCTGGCCGCGGTGTCCGCGCCGTCGTCGCTGGCGGTCGAGCTGGCCGAGGAGAACGGCATGACGCTGATCGGCTTCCTGCGCGGCGACTCGATGAACCTCTACACCGGCGACCACCGGGTGCTCACTTAGACCGACTCGACCCAGTTGCCGTGGAAGCCGTTGGGCACGCGGTCGGGCAGGTGGATCGCGGCGACCGTCTCGAGCGTCCCCGCGTCGAGCAGCGTGAGATCGCTGCGCTGCGTCGCCGGGTCGAAGACGAAGCCCATCAGGACGCCGTCGTCCTCCGGCGCGTCCTCGTGGGACGGGACGAAGACGAACTCGCCCGGCTGCCGGCCCTCGCCGAACGCGCGCTCCTGCCGCGAGCCCGTGGAGAAGTCGTGCTTGAACAGTGACCCGCCGGGGTTCGCGCCGCCGTCGGCCGACATCGCGTAGCCGTAGCGGTGGCGCCGGCCGACCAGGCGCTCGTCCACGCGCGGGAACTCCTGGCCGCGGTCGTCGAGCCGCTCCTCGATGACCTTGCCCGCGGTGAGGTCGACGGTCCAGCGGTCCAGCGTCGGGCCGCCCTCGTCCGGACCGTGCAGCTCGGTGTCGAACATCTTCGGGTGGCGGACGACGTCGAGCACGATCGAGTCCCCGTCGTCGTAGGCGTTGAGCGGGTGGAAGACGTAGCACGGCTCGACCTCGAACCAGCGCACGTCGCCATTGCCGCCCTCGCGCGGCATGACGCCGATCCGCGCCGGGTACTTCGGGTCCCAGCGGTAGGGCAGGCCGCCGTTCGCGCCGATCTTGCGCGCCATCATCGCCGTCACCGGGTCCGGCACCCGGACCTTGCCGACCATGGCCGAGAGCACGAGCTTCGCCGGAGTCCGCAGCGCGCCCGGCACGTTCGCGGCGACCGCCATCTCCGCGTTGAAGGTCACCGGCAGGTCGTAGAACACGACGTGCTTCTCCGTCAGCGAGAAGTCGTGCATCATCGGCGACCCGGTGACCTCGACGTCGACCGTGCGGCGCGCGTGGCCGGCGGCGTCGATCACCGAGTACTGGACCTTGTGGCCCATCCCGAAGAAGTAGGACACGGCGTGCAGCTCGCCGGTGCGCGGGTCGCGCTTGGGGTGGGCGGTGTAGCCGCCGGGAAGCGTGCCGTCGAAGTCGCAGCGGCCGACGGTGTCGAGCTCGTCGGTCAGCTCGTAGATCGGCGCGCCCGCCTCCACGAGGGCGAGGGTCTTGCCGGCGTGGCCGAGGACGTTGGTGTTGGCGCCGAGCGCGTCCAGCCCGCAGAAGCGGCTCGCGTCCTCGCCGTTCAGCGTCGCCGCCACGGCCGGGTTGCGCACCCACCGGTTGCGGTACCACTCGGCCTTGCCGTCGCGCAGGCGCACGCCGTGGACCATGCCGTCGCCCATGAACCAGTGGTAGGCCGCCGGGTCCACTTCGGACAGCGGGTTGGGCCCGTTGCGCAGGTAGCGGCCGTCGAGGAAGCCGGGGATCCGCCCCGTGACGGCCAGCTCGGTGATCGTGTGCTCCCGGCTCACCGGGGCGAAGTTTCCTTCGAGGAACTTGTTGCCCATGCCTGACCCCTCCGAAGCTGCTATAACGCGGTTATAGCTCAATTTATAACAGGGTTATGAGATACTGGCAAGCATGAGCCCGAAACCGCGCGCGACCGACGTCAAGGAGCGGCTCGTCGAGGCCGCCATCCGGCTGCTCGACGAGGGCGGCCCCGAGGCCCTGCAGGCCCGCAAGCTGGCGGCGGAGGTCGGCGTCTCGACGATGGCCGTGTACACGCACTTCGGGGGCATGACTGCGCTGGTCGACGAAGTGGCGCGCACGGGGTTCCTGAAGCTCAGCGCCTGGCTGGCCGAGGTCGGCGAGACCGAGGACCCGGTGGCGGACATCTTCAGCCTCGCCCGGACCTACCGGCAGGCGGTCGCCGAGCAGCCGCAGCTGTTCGCGGTGACGTTCGGCCAGTCCGCGCCGGGCGGCGAGCGGGCGACCCTGTCCGACCTGACCACCGAAGAGGGCCGCGAAGCCGCTCAGGAGGGCCTGGAGGCGTTCGACCACATCGTCCGGGCGACCGAGCGGGCCATCGAGGCCGGCCGGTTCCGGCCCGCCGACAAGTACCAGGCGGCCGCCCAGCTGTGGAGCGCGCTGCACGGCTTCGTCACGCTCGAGGCGTCCGGGCACTTCGGCGCCGGTGAGCAGGGCATCGACCACATTTTGATACCCCTGGGGATCACCCTGGCGGTGGGTCTCGGGGACACTGTGGAGCGGGCGGAACACTCGACCGAGGCAGCGAAGGCGGCTTGGCGAGCGAGAACCCGAAACGCCGGGCAGGGTGGGAACGACTAACCCGGCGAGAAGGGACGCGAGGGGAACGCGGAGCGGGTGCGCGGCGTCCTAGAAGCAGCAGGCGGGGGACGGAGACAGGTGAACGAGGAACACGGGGATCACGGCGAGGCCGAGCCCCCACTCCCGGCGGGGGCGGCGGCCGTCCGGGACGCGCGGCGGTGGCTCAGCCGCCGCTCGGTGCTGATCGCGGGGGCGTCCGGGCTGGCCGTGGGCGGCCTGGCCGTCGGCACCGCCACCGGCAAGCTGCCGTTCAGCCAGGCGCTGCAGCGGACGCTGGGCGTCACGTCGTCGAACCCGACGACCCAGCTCGGCAGCACCCGCGTCGAGCGCGTCTACTCCCAGGCTCGCGGCCGGATGGTCGACCTGGTGTTCATCCTGCCGTCGAAGACCCCGCCGAAGGGGCTGCCGATGTCACTCATGCTGCACGGCCTGCACGGCAACGCCCGCAGCGCGGCCCCGACCGGCACGCTCAAGCAGCTCTCCAGCGACGTCGCGCGCAAGGCGGTCCCCGCGTTCGGCTTCGTCGCCGTCGACGGCGGCGACAACTACTGGCACGAAGTGCACCCCGGCGACGACCCGATGGCGATGCTGCTGGAGGAGGTCCCACAGTGGCTGTGGGCCCGCGGCTTCGCCGGCGAAACCGGGCAGCCGTTCGCCTGCACGGGCGTCTCGATGGGCGGCTTCGGCGCGCTGGTGTACACGCGCCGCCGGGTCGAGCGGCGCCAGCCGCCGGCCGCGGTCGCGACGCTGGCCCCGGCGCTGATCCTGTCCTGGCAGGAGATGGCCAAGCGGCACATCTTCACGGGCCTGAACGACTGGACGGCGCTGGACCCGCTGCGGCACATCGACGAGACGAAGACCGTGGCCAACGGCATCTGGTGCGGCACGGAGGACTCGTTCATCACGGGCGTCCGCCGCTACATCGAGGCGGCCCACCCGGCGGTCGCCCACACGGCCCACGGCAAGCACGGCGACCCGTTCAACCGGACGGTGGTGCCGAGCATGATCAGCTTCCTCGGCAAGCACGTCCCCCGCAAGGACTGACCGGCCCGGCTCCGATGCCAGGAAAGGGTCGTTCACGGCGTCGGACGCGATGAAAGGGTCGTTCATGCCGTCGGGCACGGCGGTCAGCAGGTGAAGTGGACCCGGGTCGTCGTGCGGCCCGGGACCCAGTACGTCCGGACCAGGTCCGCCAGCCGGTTCACCAGCAGCAGCCCGCGGCCGCCCAGCGTCGCCGCGGCCGGTGGGATCCGGCCGGCCAGGGGTTCGGTGATCGTGCCCGTGTCGGTGACCTCGCCGACCACCTGGTGCTCCTCCGCCCACAGCCGGAGCACGCCCGCGCCGCCGCCGTAGAGGATGCTGTTCGTCGTCAGCTCGGCGATCGCGAGCGTGAAGTCGTCACGCCGCGGGCGGCGCAGGCCGTGACGGGCGGCCCAGATCTCCGCGAACCCGCGCAGCGAGGCCAGCTGCCCGATGTCGAACTTCCGCTCGATCGCCGCCGCCGGCGGGTCCAGCGGCCGCATGAGCTCCGCGCGGGCGCCGTCCGGGTCGAACCGGCGGCTGACGAACGGCCCGGCCGGCCCCCACACCTCGGGGTGGGTGCGCTCGGCGTCGGCCAGCGCGTCCGGCGGCAGCGCCGCGATGTCGTACGGGCAGAGCACCGCCAGGTCCCGCCCGGCGAGCGCGTGGTTGATGAGCGCCTCGTGCAGGACGCACGCCGGGTACTCGGCGCCGGAGCGGTCACCCCACAGCGGCTCGGCCACGATCCGCACCGGGCCCGCGTGCTCGCCGGCGAAGGCGAGCAGGACCGTCGGCAGGATCGCCCCCGGGTTGCGGCCCACCCGGCACATGTCGGTCAGCCGCACCTCGCGGGCACGGTCGTTCAAGGCCTTCTCGATGAGCAGGAGATTGCGCGCGGGAACGGCAACGGCCACAGGTTCGCCTCGGCCAAGACCGTCGAGCAGGAACGGAACGACGCCGTCCAGGTACTCACTGTCACCGCGGTAGAACAGTGCCGGATGCCGAAACGGTCTGAGGGCACCTACCACGGGTGCTTGCTACCCGGAGACGGCCGGGCGCAAACGCTTCGGACGGAGGTACTTCACTCCACCCAGCGGCCGACGACCGAGATCAGCCAGAAGCCGACGATCGTCGCGAGGCCGAACAGCAGCACCCAGTTGACCAGCGGACGCCGTTCGGACACCCCACGGGCCCGCCAGAGCGCGTAACCCGCGATGACGAAGAGCGGCACCGGAATCAGCGGCAACGGCGACAGCCGGGACACCACGGCCACGACGCACGCGCCGGCGCACACGGCCAGCACGCCCATCAGTACCCGGTTCAGCCACGGGTACCGGTCGAACACGGACGCGATGACGCGTTCGCTCAGCTCGCGGAACCCGAGGACCGGCCCGGTGGGCACCGGCGCCGGTTCGGGCGGCGGCGGTGCCTGCACACCACCGGCGGGGGCGGCGCCCCCGCCGGTAACCGGCATAGAGTCAGCAGTCATTCAGCTTTCCTGTCGGGTCTCCGGGCCGGGTGGCCCGGAGACGCCCGGCCTCAGGCCGACTTCTCGCCGCGCTCGCTGCGCGTGCGCCGCGTCGGCTGCCGGGCGACGATCGTCGGGTTCACGTTCTCCCGGACGGTCTGCTCGGTGATCACGACCTTCGCCACGTCGTCGCGGCTCGGGATGTCGTACATGACCGGCTGCAGCACTTCTTCCATGATGGCGCGCAGCCCGCGGGCACCGGTCCCGCGCAGGACCGCCTGGTCGGCGATCGCTTCGAGCGCGGTCTTGGTGAACTCGAGCTCGACGTTGTCCATCTCGAAGAGCTTCTTGTACTGCTTCACCAGGGCGTTGCGCGGCTGGGTGAGGATGCTGACCAGCGATTCCTTGTCCAGGTGGTTGACCGTCGCCACGACCGGGAGCCGGCCGATGAACTCCGGGATCAGCCCGAACTTGATCAGGTCCTCGGGCATGGTGTCCGAGAAGACGTCGCTCTCCTCGATCTCGGACTTCGTGCGGATCTCCGCGCCGAAGCCGAGCCCGCGCTTGCCGACCCGCTCGTTGATGATCTTCTCCAGCCCGGCGAACGCGCCGGCCACGATGAACAGCACGTTCGTCGTGTCGATCTGGATGAACTCCTGGTGCGGGTGCTTCCGGCCGCCCTGCGGCGGCACCGAGGCGGTGGTGCCCTCGAGGATCTTCAGCAGCGCCTGCTGGACACCCTCGCCGGAGACGTCCCGCGTGATCGACGGGTTTTCGCTCTTGCGGGCGATCTTGTCGACCTCGTCGATGTAGATGATCCCGGTCTCGGCCCGCTTGACGTCGTAGTCCGCCGCCTGGATGAGCTTGAGCAGGATGTTCTCGACGTCCTCGCCGACGTACCCGGCCTCGGTCAGCGCCGTGGCGTCCGCGATCGCGAACGGCACGTTGAGCAGCTTCGCCAGCGTCTGCGCGAGGTAGGTCTTGCCGCACCCGGTGGGGCCGAGCATCAGGATGTTCGACTTGGCCAGCTCGACCGACTCCTCCTTGGAGTCCTTCGGCCCGGCCTTGTCGTCCGCCTGGATCCGCTTGTAGTGGTTGTAGACCGCTACTGCGAGAGTCCGCTTGGCGTCCTCCTGCCCGATGATGTACTGCTCGAGGAACTCGTGGATGTCGGCGGGCTTGGGCAGCTCGTCGAGCTTGACGTCGCCGGCCTCGGCCAGCTCCTCCTCGATGATCTCATTGCAGAGGTCGATGCACTCATCGCAGATGTAGACCCCGGGGCCGGCAATGAGCTTCTTCACCTGCTTCTGGCTCTTCCCGCAGAAAGAACACTTCAGCAGGTCTCCGCCGTCACCGATCCGTGCCATGGCCTGTGACCTCGTCCCCTCCGGCGCGGGTTGCCGCGCCTGACGTGTGTTGCGACGGTGCTGCCCCGGTCACGGACGACCGAGCGGAGCCTCACGCATTGCCACTGACGGTACCCGTCCGATGCCGTGGGCGGGAACACCCACGAGCGCCGGGAGCACGTCAGAGGACGACCCTAAACCAGAGTGCCGGTGTATGTCGTCTCCTCGACACACACCGGCCTGGCGGATCTAGAGAGCCGACGCCTTGCGGTACGGAAGCACCTCGTCGATGATGCCGTACGCCTTGGCCTCGTCGGCGGTCAGGATCTTGTCCCGTTCGATGTCCTTGCGGATCTGGTCCGGGTCCTTGTTCGTGTGCTTCGCCAGGATGACCTCCATCTGGCGCCGCACCCGCTGGATCTCGTTCGCCTGGATCTCCAGGTCGGAGACCTGGCCGTACGTGCCCTCGGTGGCCGGCTGGTGGATCAGCACGCGCGAGTTCGGCAGCGCGTAGCGCTTGCCCGGCGTGCCGGCCGACAGCAGCACCGCGGCGGCCGAGGCGGCCTGGCCGAGGCAGTACGTCTGGATGTCCGGGCGGACGAACTGCATGGTGTCGTAGATCGCCATCAGCGAGGTGAACGAGCCACCCGGCGAGTTGATGTAGACCAGGATGTCGCGGTCCGGGTCCTCGTGCTCGAGGTGCAGCAGCTGGGCCATCACATCGTTGGCCGACGCGTCGTCCACCTGCACGCCGAGGAAGATGACCCGCTCTTCGTACAGCTTGTTGTACGGGTTCGACTCCTTGACGCCGTAGCTGGTGCGCTCGACGTACGACGGCAGGATGTACCGCGACTGGGGAGTGTTCGGAGCCCGGAAGTCACCCGGGAGCCTGAAGTTGCTCATGATCGAGTCTCCTGTGTGCTTCGCGCTCAGTTCGAGCCCGGACGGGCGATGTTGGCGGTGAGGACGTGGTCGACGAACCCGTAGTCCTTCGCCTCCTGCGCGGTGAACCAGCGGTCGCGGTCCCCGTCCTTGATGATCTGCTCGACCGTCTGGCCGGTCTGGTCGGCCGTGATCTTGGCCAGCTCCTGCTTCCACTTGTTGAACAGGTCGGCCTGGATCGCGATGTCCGACGCCGTGCCGCCGACGCCGGCCGACGGCTGGTGCATCAGGATGCGCGCGTGCGGCAGCGCGTACCGCTTGCCCGGCGTGCCCGAGGAGAGCAGGAACTGCCCCATCGAGGCCGCCATGCCCATCGCGTAGGTCGCGACGTCCGGGCGGATGAGCTGCATGGTGTCGTAGATGGCGAACCCGGCGGTGACCGAACCGCCCGGCGAGTTGATGTAGAAGCGGATGTCGGACTCGGCGTCGTCGGCGTCGAGCAGCAACAGCTGCGCGGTGATCCGGTTGGCGATCTCGTCGTTGACCTCGGAACCGAGGACGACGATGCGCTCCTGGAGCAATCGCTCGAACACCGAGTCGGTGAGGGTGAGCCCTGCGGTGCCGGTCCGCGCCTCGGGCGTGTGCTGCGTCACGTCTGCCTGCCTTTTCGCCGGCGGCGGCCCGGTGCTGACGGCCGCCGCTGTCGTTTCAGATGCTTGAGATCTTGTATCCGACCCTAACGAACTTGGGCGGTGCAGAATGCCTGACACCGCCCAAGTTCGCTCACAGCTTCACTCCGCCGGAGTCTTCGCCGCCTCGTCGGTGACCTGCGTCTCCTGAGTTGCCTCGTCGGCGGCCGGCTCGTCACTGCCGAACAGCTCGGAGAGGTCGACCTCGGCACCCGAGCCGTCGGTGACGTTCGCCTTCCGGACCACGGAGGCGAGCGCCTTGCCGCGGCGCACATCGGCGTAGATCGCGGTCAGCTGGCCGGACTGCTGGGCGCGCTGGACGTACTCGTCCGGGCTGATCCCGAAGCGCTGGGCCTGGTAGATGATCCGCTCGGTCAGCTCGCCGTCGTTGACCGAGACCTCTTCCTTGTCGGCGATGGTGTCCAGCAGCAGCTGCGTGCGGACGGCCTTCTCCGACTCGGTGCGGGTCTCCGCGTCGAACTCCTCCAGCGTGCGGCCTTCGGCCTCGAGAGCCTGCGCGAACTGGGCCTCGTCGTGGTCGAACGGGTGGATCGCGTCGTGCTTGCGGTTCTCGATCTCGGAGTCGAGGACCTTCTCCGGGATCGGCACCTCGGTGCGCTCCAGGAGCTCGTCGAGCACCTTGTCGCGCGCCTGGACACCCTGCTGCATCTTCTTGACGCGGCCGAGGCGGTCCCGAAGGTCGCCCTTGAGCTCCTCGATCGTGTCGAACTCGCTCGCCATCTGGGCGAACTCGTCGTCGGCCTCGGGCAGCTCGCGCTGCTTGACCGACTGGACGGTCACGGTCACCTCGGCGTCCTTGCCGGCGTGGTCGCCGGCGACGAGCTGGGTGGTGAACGTCTTGGTCTCGCCGGCGTTCGCCCCGACGATGGCCTCGTCGATGCCGTCCACGAGCTGGCCGGAGCCGATCTCGTAGGACAGCCCGGTGGTGGCGGCCTCCTCGACGGCCTCGCCGTCGACGGTCGCGGCCAGATCGATCGAGACGAAGTCACCGGTCTCGGCCGGGCGCTCGACGCCGGTCAGCGTGCCGAAGCGGGCGCGCAGCTCGTCGAGCTGCTCGTCGACCTCCGCGTCGGTCAGCTCGACGTCGTCCACGGTGACCGCGAAGCCTTCGAGGTCGGGCAGCTCGATCGCCGGGCGCACGTCCACCTCGGCGGTGAACTCGAGGACGTCGCGGTCCTCGAGCTTCGTGACGTCGAACTCCGGGTTCCCGAGCGTGCGGACCTCGTTCTCGCGGACCGCCTCCATGTACTTGGCCGGGATGGCCTCGTTGACGACCTCGTCGAGCACCGGGCCGCGCCCGATCCGGCTTTCCAGGACGCGAGCGGGCGCCTTGCCGGGCCGGAAGCCCGGGATGCGCACCTGCTGGGCGATCTTGCGGTAGGCGCGGTCGAAGTTCGGCTTCAACTCGTCGAACGGCACCTCGACATTGATCTTGACTCGCGTCGGGCTCAGCTGCTCGACGGTGCTCTTCAAGGTCTTCTCCTCGAGCGGTAACGATTGTGTAGGACAATCCTGCGGAAATGGCCCCGGTCACCTGCAGACCGGGACGTCCGAGTCTAGGCCAGTGGCCATCGCCGCCGGGGCGGGGGCCACCTGCGGCGTCAGGACCGATGCGCGGACCGCGTCACGACCCGAGCATCCGGCCGATCACCCAGCGCATCTGGCCGCTCGCGTGCTCGGCCGAGCCGCTCGGCTGCACCAGGTGGGAAAGCAGCAGCCGCACGAACGCCTCGACCGCCACCGCCCACTCCGACGCCGTCAGCGCAACCCCGGGGTAGCTGCGCGCGAACACCGCCGCGACGGCCTCGACGGCCCGGCCGAGCACCGCCTCCGGCTGCGAGGTCAGCAGCGGGAGGAAGTCGTCGCGGCCGCCCTGCTGGCCGCCGAGAGCGATCTCCAGCAGCGGGTTGGCGTGGGCGGCCTCGAGGCTGTGCCGGAACGCGGCCGTGACGCCCTCGACCGGGTCGTCCGGGTGCGCGGCGACGTCGTCGTTCACGCGCTCGACGAAGCGGTCGGTCTCGCACAGCATCAGCGCCTTGGCGAGCTCGGCCTTGGAGCCCAGTTCGTTGTAGACGGTCTGCCTGCTCACGCCGACCTGCGCCGCCAGCTTGCCCATCGTCACGGCGGCCCAGCCGTCGGCGCGGATGACGTCGGCCGCCGCGGCCAGCAGCTTCTCCCGGGTGCGCGCCGGGACGGGGTGGGTGACCGCCTTCACACCGTGAGCTTACCCGCGGCTTCCGTTCCGCTGGCCGACACCTTTTTTCGAAGCCTGCTCCAACGTTTACAAACCCGGACGGGTTGTCTACGGTGACTCCCGCCTGGCCAGGAGCTTCTCGACCGAGGAGACCGCTCGATGTCCGTCGCCGTCACCGAGCCGCACGGTTCCGTCACAGTGGCGGCGCCCGCGACCGGGGTGGTCACCGCCCGCGCGGTGCCCTCCCCCCGGATCGCGCTGCCCGCTGTCTCGGTGCCGTCGCTGCTGTTGTTCGCCGGTGCCGCCGCGCTGTGGGGCGTCGCCACCTGGCTGCTGCTCGCCGGGCTGGTGCCGGTGGTCGTGACCGTCGTGCTGAACACCGTCGTCACCTTCGCGATGTACACGGTGGTGCACGAGTCGGCGCACCACTCGGCCGGGAAGCTGACCTGGGTCAACGAGGTGCTCGGCCGGCTGGCCGTCCCGTTCGTCGCGGCGTACGCCTCGTTCCCCTCCCTGCGGCACGTCCACGGTGAACACCACCGCCACACCAACGCGTCGGTCCGCGCCGATCCGGACGCCTGGACGTCGCGCGGCCCCCGTTGGCAGCTTCCGCTGCGCTGGCTGACGCTCGACGTCTCCTACGCGCGCTGCTACTTCGCCCGGCTGCGGTCCCGGCCCCCGCACGAGCTGGCCGAGACGCTGGTGGTGCTGGCGGCCGCCCTGTCGGCCGCGGCGGCGCTGGTCTCGGCGGGGTACGGCGCCGAGCTGCTGTTCGTGTACCTGCTGCCGCAGCGGCTGGGGCTGGGCCTGCTCGCCTGGTCGTTCGGCTGGCTGCCGCACCACGGCCTGCCCGCCGCCGGGCCGCGCGGCCGGTTCGGCACCACCCGCGTCCGGATCGGCCTCGAACGGCTGCTGACGCCGGTGCTGATGGCGCAGAACCTGCACCTGGTGCACCACCTGCACCCGGCCGTGCCGTTCCACCGGTACCGGCGGGTCTGGCTGGAGAACCGCGAGGCCTACCTGGCCCACGACGTCCCGATCAGCACCGCCTGGGGCCGGGACCTGACCGCCGAGGAGTATCGGGTGGCCGTGGGCCTGGAAACCGAACCCGACGTCGCCGTGCCCGCGCCGGCCGCGCCCCCGCTCGGGCCGAGCCGCTTCCACCGGCTGCGCGTGCGCGAGATCAGCCCGCTGACCGCGGAAGCCGTCGCGATCACCTTCTACGTCCCGCCGCAGCTCGCGAGCGAGTTCCGGTTCCTCCCGGGCCAGCACGTGGCGGTCCGCGCGGTGCTCGACGGGCGGCCGGTGCGCCGAACGTACTCGATCTGCGCGCCGGCGGCGTCGGGCGAGCTGCGGATCGCGGTGAAGCGGCGTCCGGGCGGGGCGTTCTCCGGGTTCGCGACCACGACGCTGGCCGTGGGCGACTTCCTCGACGTGCTGCCGCCGTCGGGAGGGTTCACGCTCACACCCGATCCTTCGCGGACCGCGCACTACGTCGCGCTGGCCGCGGGCAGCGGCATCACGCCGGTGCTGTCCATGGTGGTCAGTGCGCTGGCCGCGGAGCCGCACAGCCGCGCGACCCTGTTGTACGTAAACACTTCGGGCGCGACGACGCTCTTCGCGCGCGAGCTGAGCGCGCTCGCCGACGGGTTCGGCGGGCGCCTGCACGTCGTCCACTACCGGACCGACGAGCGCGACCCGGACCTGCACGCGCACCGGCCCCGGCAGTTCGACACGATCGGCGAGGCCCTCGCGATTTCGCACGAGCGCTACCAGCGCGGGCGGCTCGACGGGACGCGGCTGCGCGCGCTGCTGCAGAACCGCCTGCACCCGGCGAAGGTCGACGAGTGGTTCCTGTGCGGGCCGCGCGGCCTGATGGACCTGGTCCGCCGGACGCTGGCCGACGCGGACGTCCCGGACGAGAACGTCCACTTCGAACTCTTCCGCGGCGCGGCCCCCCTGCGCGACCCGGCGGGCACGCCCGCTCAGGTGGCGGTGACGCTCGGCGGGACGACGACGTGCGTCCCGGCGTCGGCCGGCGAGACCGTGCTGGACGCGGCGTTGCGGGCCGGGTTCGAGGTGCCGTACTCGTGCACGGGCGGCGCGTGCGGCACCTGCCGGGCGACGCTGCTGCACGGCCAGGTCGACATGGACGTCCGGTACGCGCTGACGGTCGACGACGTCGCTTCGGCCCGGATCCTGACGTGCCGCTCCCGCGCGACGACCCCGGAGGTCGCGGTCGACTACGACCGTCGCTGACCCACCCGGGCCAAGCGCCCCAATGTGGCCTTCGGTGCGTTGAACGCACCGAAGGGCCCCTTGGGTGCGTTGAGCGCAACCAAGGCCACATTGGGGCGCTCGAAACTCGCGTCAGCCGGTCCGGGTCGGGGCTCCCGAAGGCGGGGTTCCCTGGCCGCCGCCCGGCAGCTGGCCCTGACCGCCGGCCGCGCCGTCGGTCACCGAGGTCGCTGTCGCCGTGTCGCCCGACTCCGTCGCCACCACCGTCACCGTGTCGCCGGTCGCCAGGCCCGTCGCCTGGGCCGACGTGATCGTGTACGTCTTCGAGAACCCGTCGTCGCTCTTCGCGGTGAGCGATGTCGCGCTCAGCTCCGTCACTTCGCCGGTCTGCATGATTTTCGTGACGTAGCCACCGTTCCCGTCCGAAGACACGTACTCGCCGTGCAACGCCGAACCCAGGCCGCCGGCGCCGCCCGTCATGCCGCCGGGGCCGCCTTGCATCCCGCCCGGCCCGGTGGCGCTGTCGGTCGACGCCGAAGACGACGAAGCGGCCCAGACCGCCGCTCCCCCGCCGGCCACGATCGCCACCGCGACGGCACCCGCCGCGATCTTCTTGCCCGGCGACCAGCCCGGCCGCGGCGGCGCGCCCGGTGCGGGGGCCGCGCCCCACGTCTGGTCCGGAGTGGACGGTGCCTGCGGTGTGGTCATGGTGTTGCTCCTTAACGAGATGCTTCGATGCGATCCACGGTGGGGCCGCTCGCTGTGTGCGGACTGTGCTTGCCGTCAGCCGTTCCTGTGACCGGAGGATTCGGACATCCGCGACCGGGCGGTCACCCCACAGCCGCCTCACAGGCAGCACACAACCCGCACACACGGCGCGGACGGACGCTTGGTCCATGGCCGCGCGAACCGTCCCGCCGCACCCCCGCCGGGGGCGCTTTTCGCTGCGCGCGAAGCTGACCGGCTCGATGGTCGTGCTGCTCACCGTGGTGTGCCTGATCGTCGGGATCGTCAGCGAGCTCGCGCTCGACCTGTTCCTCACCCGCCAGATCGACCAGCAGCTGTCCGCCGCGGCGTCGCGCTCGCTCGTCTTCGCGAGCAACGCCCACCCCCCGGACGGGGGTCCGCAGCCCGACGACCAAGCGGGCGAACACCCGCTCGGGCAGAACGTCGGCACCGTGAGCGGCACCTTCGACGGACAGCTGCTCGTCCACGACGACAGCATTTCCGAGCACGGTTCACGCCTGAAGCTCACCGCGGCTCAGCAGGCCGTCATGCTCTCGGTGCCGGCCGACGGCAAGCCGCACACCCTGTCCTTCGACGATCTCGGCGAGTACCGCCTGATGGCGCTGCCAGTCCCCGGGATGTCCGACGTCGTGGTCACCGGCCTGCCGCTGAAGCCGGTCGACGACACGCTGCTCACCGTCGGGCTGATCCTCTTCGGCGTCGCCGCCGCGGGCGTGCTCGGCGCGGCCTTCCTCGGCGCGTTCGCGGTCCGCCGGACGCTCCGGCCGCTCGAGCGCGTCGCGGCCACCGCCGCGCGGGTCACCGAGCTGCCGCTCGACCGCGGGCAGGTGGCGCTGTCGATCCGCGTCCCGGAGGCCGACACCGACCCGCGGACCGAGGTCGGCCAGGTCGGCTCGGCGCTGAACCTGATGCTCGGCCACGTCGCGCAGGCCCTGGAAGCCCGGCACGACAGCGAACTGCGCACCCGCCAGTTCGTCGCGGACGCCAGCCACGAGCTGCGGACGCCGCTGGCCGCCATCCGCGGGTACGCCGAGCTGGCCGCCCGCGGCAGCGCGCTGGTGCCGCCGGACGTCGCGCACTCGATGAACCGGATCCAGTCCGAGGCCGTCCGGATGAGCGCGCTCGTCGAGGACCTCCTGCTGCTGGCGCGCCTCGACGCGGGCCGCCCGCTGGACGTGCGCGACATCGACCTCACCCGGCTGGTCGCCGACGCCGTCGGCGACGCCCGGGTCGCCGGACGCGAGCACCGGTGGCTGCTCGAGCTGCCCCCGGACCCGGTGCTCGTGTTCGGCGACGTCCAGCGGCTGCACCAGGTGCTGGCGAACCTGCTGGCCAACGCCCGCACGCACACCCCGTCCGGCACCACGGTGACGACCTCGCTCGGCCGCTCGGGCGACGGCAGCGCCGTGCTCACGGTGACCGACAACGGGCCCGGCATCGCGCCGGACCTGCTGCCGGACGTCTTCGAGCGGTTCGCCCGCGGCGACTCGTCGCGCTCCCGCAACGCCGGCAGCACCGGGCTCGGGCTGGCGATCGCGTGCGCCGTCGTCGTCGCCCACCACGGCACGATCGACGTGCACAGCCGTCCCGGCCGGACGGAGTTCGCGGTGCGGCTGCCCGTGGCCGTGCCCGCACAGCGAGTGCACAGCGTCGGCACAACCCGGCCCCAGCTGGAGACCGGAAGCTGATCTCATGACCGCTCTCGCGTCACGCGAAACCGTCGTGACCCCTTCGTCGCCCGCCCGCCGGACCTGGCACCGGCCCGCGCTCGCCGTGCTGCTGCTCGGGACGGCCGTGCTCTACCTGTGGGGCCTCGGCGCCTCCGGCTGGGCCAACGCCTTCTACTCCGCGGCCGCGCAGGCCGGTTCGGAGAGCTGGAAGGCGCTGTTCTTCGGCTCCAGCGACGCCGCGAACGCGATCACCGTGGACAAGACCCCGGCCGCGCTGTGGGTCATGGGCCTCTCGGCGCGGGTGTTCGGCGTCAACGCGTGGAGCGTCCTGGTGCCGCAGGCGCTGATGGGCGTCGGCTCGGTCTGGCTGCTGTACGCGACGGTCAAGCGGACCTCCGGCCCGGCCGCCGGGCTCGTCGCGGGCCTGGTGCTGGCCCTGACGCCCGCGGCGGCGCTGATGTTCCGCTTCGACAATCCCGACGCGCTGCTCGTGCTGCTGCTGGTCGCGGGCGCGTACTGCGTGGTCCGCGCACTCGAGAAGGCGAGCCCTCGCTGGCTCGTGCTGGCCGGCGTCGCGGTCGGGTTCGGCTTCCTGGCCAAGATGCTGCAGGCGTTCTTGGTGCTGCCGGCCTTTGCCCTCGCGTATCTCGTCGCCGCGCCGGTGTCGCTGGGCAAGCGGCTGCTGCACCTGCTGGGCGCTCTCGTCTCGACGATCGTGGCGGCGGGCTGGTACCTCGTGGTCGTCGCGCTCTGGCCGGCGGCCGACCGGCCCTTCATCGGCGGTTCGCAGACGAACTCGCTGTGGGAGCTGGTGTTCGGCTACAACGGTTTCGGCCGCATCACGGGCGACGAGGTGGGCAGCGTCGGCGGCGGTGGCGGCCGTGGTTGGGGCTCGACCGGCCTGACCCGCCTGTTCGGCAGCGAGATGGCGGGCGGCATAGCGTGGCTGATCCCCGCCGCGCTGCTCGCACTGGGCGCCGGCCTGTGGTTCACCGGCCGCGCACCGCGCACCGACCGATCGCGGGCGGCCCTGCTGGTGTGGGGCGGCTGGCTGCTGGTGACGGCCCTGGTGTTCAGCTACATGGGCGGGATCATCCACCCGTACTACACGGTCGCGCTGGCCCCGGCGATCGCGGCGCTGGTGGGCACGGCGGCGGTCCAGCTGTGGCTGTTGCGGTCGCGTCCCGCGGCGTCCGGCTTGCTCAGCGGTGGCGTGGCCTTGACCGCCGTGACGACGTACTTGTTGCTGTCGGACTCGTCGTGGCAGCCGTGGCTGGCCCCGACGGTGCTGGTCGGCGGTCTGCTGGCGGCCGTGGCGCTGTTCTTCGCCGCGCACCTGACCCGCTGGGCGGCGTCCGCGGTGGCCGCGTTCGCGTTGGTCGTGGTGCTGGCCGGCACCGGCGCGTACACGGTGGCGACAGCGGCGACGACCCACAGCGGAGCGATCCCGTCGGCGGGCCCTTCGTCCGGCTTCGGCGGCGGCCCGGGCGGCTTCGGCGGTGGCGGCCCCGGCGGCGGTCGCGGAGGCGGTTTCGGCGGCGGCCCGGGATCGCTGCTGAGCACGACCCTCCCGGGCGCTCAGCTGACGGCACTGCTCCGGCAGGACGCGTCGAAGTACACCTGGACGGCGGCGACGGTGTTGTCGAACGCGGCCGCCGGCTACCAGCTGGCCAGCGACGCGCCGGTGATGGCGGTGGGCGGCTTCAACGGCACCGACCCGTATCCGACGCTGGCACAGTTCCAGCAGTACGTGGCGAGCGGGCAGATCCACTACTTCCTCGGCGACGGCCTGACGATGCAGGGCAGCACCGGCTCGGACGCGGCCCAGCAGATCGCGGAGTGGGTGGCCTCGACGTACCAGTCGTCCACGGTGGACGGCGTGACGGTCTACGACCTCACGGCCGCCTGAGGGACGGACCGACGAAAGCAGGGTCAAGGCCGGATGACCTGGTCAACTCCGTGCCGCCTCCGGCACTATGGAAGTACCCGGAGAACGGAGCTTCTGCAGATGACCGAGCCCCACGTATGGCGGGCCCGATCCGCAGACCTGCCCCCGTTCGCCGCAGCCCTCGGCGACGGCGGATTCCTCATCGATCGCTGGCTGCGCCAGCGGAAAGATCAGGGAGTCCTCTTCTTCGCGTGGCTCGGTCCGCGTCCGGCCGGTTCCGTGTACCTGTGGCTGGAGGAGGCCGAAGAGCCGCCGATCCGCCGGCACCTGCCGGGCGTCGCCCTGCTCACCCACCTGCAGGTTCACCCGGAGCTGCGCAACCACGGAGTCGGCGCGGCCCTGGTCGACGCGGTGGAGGAGCACCTCATCGGGCTCGGCCACGACCGGGTCGCGCTGGCGGTCCGCACGGACAACCCGGCCGCGGCCCGGTTGTACGACCGGCTGGGCTACGAGGACTGGGGCCACGGCATGGTCACTTGCTACGCGCAGGTGAACTTGCGCGACGGCGGGGTGCTCGAAGTACCGGAACGCTGCTGCGTCCTGGTGAAGGACCTGGGTGTGGTCACGCCGGCACCGCGGGGCGAGCCCAGGGCGATCGGCGCGTCGAGCCGGTACTGATCCGGCCGTCGATGCCGGGCTGGGTGAGGTGGCCGATACCGAGGGTGGCCAGCGCACCGTCGATCCCCAGCCCACCCCTGCGGTCGCGCCGGAGCTCTCTGATGTGCCGTTGCCAACGCAGGCAGTCGGCCTGCCAGGCTTGCAGGTAGCTGACGCACAGCTCCGGGCTGATCAGGTGACTGCGCCCGATCGAAGCCTTGAGCGCTGCGACCATCCTTGCCCGCTGCTCCGGTTCGATCTCCGAGGACCGGACCCGATCGATGGTCGTGCTGATGATCTGCCGCCGCTCGCGCAGGAACTCTTCCCAGTATCGGTGCGTGGCGTCGGCCAGGCCGCGACCGTTGTCGAGAAGACCGAACACCCCCTCGGCGAGGGTGTCCCCCAGCTCCTCCCCGCGGGCTCGGCGATCGTTGTACGGGTCATAGGGATACTGCCAAGCGGTCCCGACCTCAGCCGACGGCCGCAGCCGCAGCCCGTCCAGCAGGAAGAACCAGTCCTCGTTGTAGATGTTGGGGAAGAACGAAGAAAACGCGGCTTCGCCGACCACGAGCGCGCCCCCGCCGATGAACGTGTCCTGTTTGCCACCGGCGTCACGCACCGCGTGACAGACCACCGAGTTGTCCTTCATTCCCGCGTTCGCCAGGCCGACGACCGGATGCTCGGCGAGCAGGCCCGCCGCCGCCGTGAGATCGCTCGGTTGCGGCAGGATGATGTCGTCGTCGAGGAAGAGGATCCGCTCCCACCCGGCGAGGATCGACACAAGCAGGCCGAGGTTCCGCTTGAGACTGGTGTCGACAGCCCGGTGGAATTTCCCGAATCTGAGCAGTTTGTCCGTCGCGAACCTCGGCACGACCCGGTCGGGCAGGAGGTGGACGTCGAAGGCCGTCACCCGGACGCCCTCCTGCTTCGCGGCCAACGCCGCGCTCGAAGCGTTGGCCCGCATGCTGCAGAGAAGCACCAAGTGGGCATCGAGAAGCTTGGCGGCGTTGATGGCCTCTCCCAGATAGGCCGCCGGGCGTCCATGGGGCACGATGATCGCGTCCAGCGTCTCGTGCGCAGCAGGGGCCTTGAAGTGGGTCAGCAAGCCCCGGTGCGAGGTGTGCTGCCGCGCGTTCACGGGACCTCGGGCCACTCGTGCAGGCGGTTCTCGGGCAGCGTCCAGTCCGGAGTCAGCCCCTTGCCCGCCAGCACCGGGACTCGACTGATGATGCTGTAGGACTCCGCGCCGGCGAACCGGGTTCGCAGGTAGTCGCGATTGCGATCACGGAACCTGCGGTCCGTCAAGGCGCGCACCGCGCCGAGAGTGCCACGACCGTACATACCATTGCACACGGTCACGGAGCGCTTTTGGTTGAACGGGCTGACGCCTCGGTAAAAATGTGCCACGTCTTCCAACAGGTGACCTTCGCTGTCCAGGAGGGGCGGGAAGAGCACTGTCCCGCCGTCACGCTGCACCCGGAACCCGCCAGGTTCGCTGGTCGGCTCGTTCTCGGCGCGCACTACCTGTTCCACCGGCAGGTCCACCCGCTCGATCACGGCGGCGGTGACGGTGTTCCAGTCGACGCCACCCAGAAGTACGAGGTGGGTCGTGTAGTCGTCGGGGGTCAGATCCTCGGTCTTGAGGAAGCTGACGTTGTTTTCGGGGTTGCGCGCCCGGATGTGTCCGTAAAGCTCGATCAGCGCGTCCGGGTCGGCGTAAGTGTAGAGAGTGACGAAATCGGCACTCTCCGGGTCCGCGTAGCTCATGTGGTCCCGGAGCTCGCGGGGCAGTTCAGCGCACACGATAGTGACATCTTCACCCTCGGGAAAAGTCCAGACGTCACTCGCGCCGACTCCGCGGGTTTCCTTGCCTTCGCGCAGCCGCAGCAGCTCTTCGAGGAGTTCCTTGCGCTGGGCGCGCTCGTCGTCCGTCAGTTCTTCGAGCGTGAGGAGCCGCAGGGACCCACCGGACAACGAGCGCCGAGTCGCGAAGAGCGTCGCGTAGGCCTCGAGCCGTTTGACGGGCGGACTGACCGGCTTCTCCGCGTTCTCCCACGACGAAATGAGCGAGGCACTGACCCCACCGAACACCTTGGCGAGCTGCCCTTGCCTGATTCCCACGTCGGGCCAGTGTCTCGCCCTCAGGGCCTTGAGGCGGCGAGCGAGCGCAGGCTGCGGCTCGACTGGGGACACGATCTTCGCCGCCCTTCAGTAAATTTCAGTAGTGCCAAGAGTGGTGCGATAATACTCCCTGTAGCTAAAGGCGATGTCGTCGACCCGCTACAGGTGGGACTGAAACGTTACGTCGACCCGAACTCCCTGGTGCCAAACGGGTAACGCCGATTCAACTTGGTTGTTCCAGGGTACTTCAACCCCTACAGTTAAGTTGACTGAACTTCAGTTCACACCTGAAGGCAGGGAGCGGGCCATGGACACCTCAGCTGACATACCCCGGCACCGGGCCATCGTGGCGGTCGACATCGAGAAGTCGACCGCGCGGACGAACTCGGTGCGCACCCAGCTCCGCACGGTCCTCTTCGAGCTGCTCGACGAGGCCCTCGCGGCCGGCGGGATCGGCAGGAAGCACCGCGATCCCTTCGTTGACCGCGGCGACGGAGCACTGTGCCTGATCAAGCCCCTCGACCAGCTGCCGAAGACGCTCCTGCTCACCACCGTCGTCCCCGCGCTGGGCGATCTGCTGGAGAAGCACACCGAAAGTCACCCCGAACTCGCCTTCCGGCTGCGCGTCGCCGTGCACGCCGGTGAGGTGCACCGCGACTCGCGCGCCTCCTACGGCGAGGACGTCGACATCGCCTGCCGGCTGGTCGACGCCCCCGAGCTGAAGCGGCGGCTGAGCGAAACGACCGCGCCGCTCGCGCTCGCCGTCTCGCAGGAGATCCACCGCGCGGTCGTGCGGCAGGGCTACCCCGGCATCGACCGGAGCGCCTTTACCCAGGCCGTCTACATCAAGCTCGGCGACGAGCGGCTCCGAGGCTGGCTCTGCACGCCCGAAGTCGGCGTGCCGGAGAAGGGACTGACCGCGTAGGACCGGAGCGAGGTGGGGACGTGGAACCGACGGGATTCTGGGCCGACCTGGCCCCGGCCGATCGCCGGGTGCTGACGGAGTCCGCCACGCGGCGCACCTGTCCGCGCGGCGGAACCCTCTGCCGGGAAGGCGACCGCTCAAGCGTCGTGCTGGTGCTGCTCGCCGGGCACGTGCGGATCGTGCACGGGACGCCGGACGGGCGCGAGGTCGTCGTCGGCGTGCGCGGTCCGGGCGACGTCATCGGCGAGCTGGCCGCGATCGACGCGCAACCGCGCTCGGCGACCGTCGAAGCGCTCGACGACGTGGACGTGCTCGAGGTGCCGGGCGACCGCTTCGCCACGCTGTGCCGGACGCGGTCGCGGATCTCCTGGGCGCTGCTGCTCGTGCTGTCGACGCGGCTGCGGTCGGTCGGCCGGCAGTGGCTGGAGCTCGGGGGCGGTGCCGCCGCGCGGCGGGTGGCCGCGCAGCTGATGCAGCTGGCCGTCCAGCACGGTGTCGCCCACGGGCCGGACATCCGGATCTCCGTCCCCGCGACGCAGGCCGAGCTGGCGATGACCGCGGCGATCTCCCGCGAGTCCTGGGCCCGCGCGACCCGCGATCTGCGGCGCCAGGGCGTGATCAGCACCGGCAGAAGACAGGTGACGATCCACCGCCTGGCCGAACTTCGACGACTGGCGAGCTGAATCCCGCCTTCTGTGTCAGCTGACACAGACGGTGCGGCGAGCCGGAGGTTTCCTGGATCCACGGGCAGAGGAGGGCATTCATGGACCCCTACACCACCGCACCGAGCCAGAGCCGCTGGCGCCGGGGCGTCTTCGCGGCCGGGCTCGTCATCCCGTTCACCGCGACGCAGATCTGGGCGCTGCTGGTGCTGCTTCGGCTGGCACCTCTCGACGGCCTGGTCGGCCAGGCCTTCGTGCTGGTCCTGCTGGGTTCGGTCGTCGCGATCTGGGCGGGGTGGCGCTGGACCTACAAGCTCGGCCGGGATCGCGACCTCCGGCCCGAAGGCCGGGAAGAGCCCGCCCCGAAGACACGGATTCCGACATGACGCCCGGGCTGGCGATCGTCGCGGCCCTCGTGGCCGGCATCGCCGCCGGACGTCTCTCGCGCCACCTCGGCGGCCTCCTGCGCCGCCGGCTCACCGGAAGGAACACGGAAATGACCAGCAGGCAAGCGTCGTTCCCCGCCCGGCTCTACCACTGGCGGTGGGAGATCCTGGCGGTGACGCTGCTCCCCTACGTCCTGGTGACGTTCGCCCTGTGGGCCGGCCCGCTGTGGGCGTCGGGGGTCTTCGCCGCCGCAGTCGGGTGGGCGCTGCTGCGGCGCCGCCAGGTGCGCACCCGGCTCCAGGCGGTCCGGCTGCAGCACCGCCTGCGCGCGGCGTTCCCTCTGCTGCGCCTGCCCGGCGGCCGCCTCCCGGCGATCCTGTGGTCGCGCCCCCGCGGCGGCGACGTCGTGGTGTCGCTGTTCGGCCGCGAAGCGTTCGAGCACCTGCACCGCAACCGCGCGGTCCTCGCGGCGGCGTGCGCGGTCCCGGAGGTGTACGTCGACCGCCACCCGCGGTACGCGAGCCTCGTGACGCTGACGATCAGCCCGACCGAGGCCCCGCGTGAGCGGACGGTCCTGCCGAGCAACGTGGTGCCGTTGCGGGCGCACAGCTAGAGACCCAGCACCTCGGTGACCAAAGTGGACAGTTCACCGCCGTGCCACGAATTCGTCGAGAACCGCTCCTGGGCGATCCCTTGCCAGGGAGCGGTTCCCACGTTCAGCTGCTTGTCCTCGGTGAGCGTTCCGATTTCCTGAACCGCGACGCCTTCCGCGCGCAGGGTCTTTTCGACCACCTTGACGTCCTCGGTCCGGACCACCGCGACCAAACCCCAGTCGCCCCAGGTCTGCGCGAGGTCGAACGGGCGCAGACCGCACTGGGCGGCCACTTCCGCCAGCGGTTCCTCGAGTTCGAACTCGCCGGTGACCGCCGCGCCGAGGCCGTTCGCCTCGCACAGCGTGCGGACCGTCGCGAACAGGCCGTCGGAGACGTCCATCGCGGCCCGCGCGTATCCGGCCAGCAGCTTCCCCGCATCGAGCTGCGCCATCGGGCGGCAGGCGCGCTGCCAGATCTCGGTCCTGGCCGGTTCCGGGAGCGTCGCGCGCCCGGTCTCCAGCAGCGCCGCGGCCCAGAGGTAGCCGGGGGAGCCCACGAGCAGAAGGCGGTCCCCGGCCGCCGCACCGGAGCGCCGCAGCCTGCTGCCCGGCGCACACCGCCCGATGGCCGTCGCGGTCAGCTGAAGGGCACCGTCCCGGATGTCGCCGCCCGCGACCTTCGTGCCGTGCGCGGCGCAGCAAGCGTCGACACCGTCGAGCAGCCGTTGGAACGCCCGCACGGTCGTCGTCTTGGGCAGGGTGTAGTTGACGACGAGCCCGAGCGGTTCGGCTCCGGCGGCGGCCAGGTCGGACAGGTTGATCGTGGCCAGCAACCAGCCGGCGTGGAACAGATCGGGTTCGCGAAGGATGTTGACCACCGGCGTCGGACAGCTGTCGGTGGTCGCGACGAGCTCACTCGGCGTATCCACTTTCGCCAGGAACGCGCTGTCGTCCCCGAAACCCTCGGTGCCGCCGTACCTCGGCTGCAGTACTTCCCGCTGGATCCGCTGCTCACCCAGGTCGCCGAGGCAAAGCTCAGTCGTGCCGGACATGATCCGCCAATCGGGACGCGACGACCGCGTGGTCGCTCGAATAGTTGTGCGGCATGGCGCCGTAGGGCCGCTCGCTCCCGGACGAAGCGAACAGCATCAAGTTGCAGATCCGGGCGCCTGGATACAACAGCACCGGGTGCCGGAGGTGGTTGACGATCTCCAGGGTGAGCACGGCACCGGTGTCGCGGCCGAAGCCGGGGCTGACCTGACCGCACAGCACGACACCGATCCCGAGCCGCGCGTAGTCGCTGGTGCCGTCGACGAGACCGGCCAGGTTCTCGGACAGGCCGATCTTCTCCAGCGTCGGCGCCAGGACGACCTCCCCGGGCTCGATGGCCAGCCGGCCGCGGCTGTCCGGCTCCTTCAGGACCAGTTCGGGGTGGGTCGAGCGGTCCGCCACGTCGACCGGCCCGTGTGCCACGAGGGAGAACGCCTCGTGCCCGAGCCGCAGGCTGAGCGCCGCCGGGCGCACGAGCGCGGCGTCGAACGGGTCCACCCGCAGTTCACCCGTCGCGTGGGCCCGCTGGATGCCCCGGTCGGTCAGCACGCCCTGCCGGTCCCGCTTCACGAGCATCATGGTGCGACCTCGCTGTCGAGGCTCGCCAGGACCGCGGTCACGAGCTCGTCGAAATCTTCTCCGGTGAGGTCGAAGTTCGGCTGGTCGTCGCTTTCCCCCGGCTCGCAGTAGACGACGGTGGTGGGCGTCCGGCGGGGCCCCTGGACCACGACCGTCGCGGTCAGCCCGGCGTCGATCGGCCGCACCGTGTGGACGACCGAGGTGTCGCACGTGTAGACGTCGCCGCCTTGGACGTGCGGCACCGCCCGGCGTTTGAGCCGCACCTCGCCGTCCGGCACCAAGGCGGCGGGGTCCGCGGGGTCGGCGCCGTAGCGGAACCGCCGGAAGGGCTTGCCGCCCTCGACGGTCTCGGCGAAGTCGACCATGTGCATCCCGGTGCCGGTCAGGACGTGGGACGCGAACTCCCAGCGGTGACTGTGCGGATTGGACTCCCCGCGTGACACCGTTTCGCTCCGCGGCCAGACGTGCAAGCGAATGCGGAACTCGGGCTCGACGCCCGTGTGGAGGACGATCTTCGCGAAGCCGTTGGGGTGCCAGTAAGAGCGTTTCGCGATCTCGGCGACGGCCGGGGCGTCGGCGGCCAGGTCGCGCAGCCAGTCCGCGAACGCGCCGCGGTGGGCGCGGATGTGCTCCGCCGTCGCCTGGAGCTGGTCCAAGCCGGGCCGGGAACCGTTGCCGCGCAACGCTTCCGCGAGCTGTCGCGGGAACGGGTGGTCGCCGTTGACCACCGGAGGGGTCGTGCTCATGGTGCGGGTCTCTATTCTGCGGCTGACGGAGGTAGGAATTGCGGGGCCGGGAACGCCAGAGCGACGGCGCGCAGAGCCGTCACGGCGTCGAGCGTCATCCAGATCGGGAGGTCGCCACTGCCCCAGGCCCACAGGCCGAGCGAGGGTTCGTAGCGTTCCCACAACGAATTCAGCGCGCGGCTCAGCCTGGCCACCGGCACTTGTGGCGCCTCGGCCAGTGCCTGGAGAACCCAGGCGGAGGTGAAGTGCTTGATCGTGACCCGCACGTCCGGCCCGTTCGGCTGCGGCAGTGCGAGGTCTTCGGACACGCCGTCATCGGGGTGGATCCGCTCGACGAGCCACCGGGTGCCGACCTCGACGGCGTCACGGACTTCGTCGCTGCCGTGCCCGGAGCGCAGCAGCTCGCGCAGGGCCACCACCGCCCGCGCGGTGTGGGCGGTGGAGGGCTCGGGTGCGACCAGTCCGTCTTCCTTCTTCTCGCCCCAGAGCGGGACGCCGTCGAAGTCGAGCCGGGCCGCGAGGAGGTCGTCCGTCAGGCGCCGGGTGAGCGGGGCGTCCGGCCCGAGCCGGACCGAAGTGCGCAGAGCGGCCGCGAGCAGGAACGGCCGCGTCCGGGTGCGGTCGTCGAGGGAGTGCTCGATGTGGGCGAGCCCCTCCTCGGCCGAGAGGATGGTGCTGGCCTGGAACAGGGCGCCCACGACCGCCGCCGTGACCTCGGGACGGCGGCCCTCCGACCGGCCCCGCCAGCCGAACTCGGAACGCTTGTCGTAAAGGTCCTTCACGACGGCATGTAGGTCGATGTAGGGCTCGCCTACCACGACCATCGCCGAGATCCCGTAAGCGGTGGCGAGCGTCGTGTGCGCGCCCCGCTTCTGGAGGTTGTGCCGCCAGCCGACCGCGCGACCGTTTTCGTCGCGGATCAGCTCCTCGGCGAGACTGGTCCCGGCCCGGCGGAAAACCTCGAGCAGGGAGCCGCCGGTGGTCAGGGTCCCGGCGGTCGCCGGCGCGGGTGAGCGGGCCGCTTCGGCCATCTCCACCAGCGCATTCGCCGCACGGAAGTGATCGTCGAGCAGCCGGGCGTTCTCGACCGACGGCAGGTAGCGCCCGGTCTCCCACTGCGTCAGGTTCGCGCGGCTCACGCCCACGATCCGGGCCACGTCCGCCTGGGTCTGCCCGGCGGCCTTGCGCAGCCGGCGCAGTTCGGCCCCGACGTGCTCGGTCGTTACCACATCATCACTACCTAACGACCGCCCGGCGGTCGTAGAATGTAGGTAAGCACTCGACATCTACCTTACCTACTCAGGTAGGCGAACGTAGGGAGGTGACAATATGTGGACACAGAGCGCACTTTATCCCATCGGCGACTCTTTGTTGGTGCGGACTGGGGCCGACTCGCCCGAACGGGTTGAATCCCCAGCTCGCGGACCCCCTATTCGCCGTAGTGGAACGCGACCACGCGCAGCTGGGGCACTACGCAAAGTGCCCGGCGGCCTCCCCGAGCCGCCCGTGGGCGCCCTTGCCGGGCTGCCCGTCCGAGTCCGTGCGGTGTTCCCGGGGGTGTCACGATGCCAGATCACAACCTACCTACGTCCCGCGAGCCCGGTTGGTTCGACCGGCTGGTGCTCCGCCTCGGCGAGTGGCTGTTCGCAGCCGACGAAGACGCCCGCGCCACCGCGCGCGGCTGGGAAGTCCACCGCGGGGCCCGAGGCACCCGCGTCTACCGCGACCCGCGCTGGGACACCGTGCACGCCTGCGGTTCCTGCGGCGGTCACGGGCTCACCCTCACCGACGGCGTGGCCTGCCCGGCCTGCGCCGGTACCGGAGTCGTTCGCTCGGCGCCCGCGGTCGCGGCCGCCGACGGAGGGAAAGGAGCACGGTCATGACCCGCGACGACCACGCCACCGAACTGGCCCGGCAGCTGACCCACGTCAAGCGGCCCAACCCGGTCCTGTGGCTCTACCACTGGCGTTACGAGATCCTCGCCGTGACGCTCCTGCCCTACGCCCTGGTCAACGTCGTCCTCTCGCTGGGGCTGGTCTGGTCCCTGGTGGCCCTGGTGGTGGCGTTCAACTGGGTCTTCTACTGGCGCGCGGCCCGCCGCCACCTCCGCGGCCGGCTGCGCGCGATCGTCGTGCAGCACCGCCTCCGCACGGGTTTCGCGGGCGCGCGGATCTGCACGGTGGACGGCCGCCGCCCGGCGATCCTGTGGACCCGCCCGGTCGACGGCGACACCGTGGTCTCGCTGTTCTGCCCGGCGGGCATCGGGTTCGAGCAGATCCACGCGGGCCGCGCGATCCTGGCGGCGGCGTGCTTCGCGACGGAGGTCTACGTGGACCGGCACCCGAAGTACGCGGCGCTGATCACTTTGACGATCTGCACCACCGCGGTCCGGCGTGAACCCGGCCGCGCCGTGCCGCCCGGTGAGGTCGTGCCGCTGCGGGCGCACAGCTGAGTCCGTGCCCGGCGTCCACGAGGTGGGCGCCGGGTGCGGCGCGTTCACTCCGAGCGGTCACGTTCAAACCGCTGAGCTGGGCGCTTTTCTTCATCGGCATCCGCAGAGTGATGACCTCGAAGGGCGGTAGTCACTGCGATGGTCAGCAGGGTGCAGGCGGTGATCAGGACCGCGATGGCGTAGATGACCGTCGCGGAGGTTCCGGACACAACACAGGCCAGAGCGACCACCAGCACGAAGACGATGACGCCAGTGGCGCCATGAGCCATTGCGGTGTGGAACAAGGTCTGCAACCAAGCCTTCACGATGATCGACTCCCATCGGTGGAGCGGGCGGGCGAGCCGACGCAGCCACGAGCAGGGCGGCGACGGTGAGGGTCATCCGGATCGGAAGATCGCCACTGCCCCAGGCCCACAGGCCGAGACCGGCTCCGCAGCCTTCCCACAGCGATCGAGCGCCCGGCCGACCCGTGCCGAGGTGAAGTCCCGGATCGAGCCGGGTGCGGCGCACAGCAACCGCACAGGGCGATCACACGATCACCAAAGCGGGGCACGCGACTGTATGAGGCATGACAGCCACCGCCTCCGCAGCACGGCCCGGGACCGTCCCGGTCGATCTGGCCGGTCCGCAGCCCGTCCTCGACGTCGTCATCCCGGTCTACAACGAAGAGGCCGACCTCGAACCGTGCATCCGACGGCTGCACGCGCACCTGGCCGAACACGTCTCCTACCCCTACCGGATCACGATCGCCGACAACGCGAGCACCGACGCGACGCTGCGGGTGGCCGAAAGACTCGCCAGGGAGTTCCCCGAGGTGGCCGTCCACCACCTCGACGAGAAGGGTCGCGGCCGCGCGCTCAACGCCGTCTGGCGGGCCTCCGACGCCGCCGTCCTCGCCTACATGGACGTCGACCTCTCCACCGATCTCGCCGCGCTCGGCCCGCTCGTCGCCCCTCTCCTCTCGGGGCACTCCGATCTCGCCATCGGCAGCAGGCTCGCCCGCGGGGCGCGCGTCGTGCGGGGGCCGAAGCGCGAGTTCATCTCCCGCGCCTACAACCTGATCCTGCGCTCGACGCTCGCCGCGAAGTTCAGCGACGCGCAGTGCGGCTTCAAGGCCATCCGCGCCGACGTCGCGCGTGAACTGCTGCCGCACGTCGAGGACACCGGCTGGTTCTTCGACACCGAACTGCTCGTCCTCGCCCAGCGCGCCGGGCTGCGGATCCACGAGGTACCGGTCGACTGGGTCGACGACCCCAACTCGTCGGTCAACATCGTCAAGACCGCCACCGCCGACCTCAAAGGCATCGCCCGCGTCACGAAAGCCACCTTCACCGGCGAGATCCCGATCAGCCGGCTGCGCGAGCAGCTCGGCCGGCAGCCGATCGGCGTCGACGCGCCGGGCGTGCCGCCGCGGCTGGTGACACAGCTCGTGCGGTTCGCCGCCATCGGCGTCAGCAGCACGCTGGCCTACCTCGTGCTGTTCCTGCTGCTGCGCACGGCCGTCGGCGCGCAGCCGGCGAACTTCGCCGCGCTCCTGGTGACGGCGATCGCGAACACCGCGCTCAACCGGCGGCTCACGTTCGGCATCCGCGGCCGCACCGGCGCCGGGCGGCATCAGTTCGAAGGGCTGATCGTCTTCGGCCTCGGGCTCGCCCTGACGAGCGGATCCCTGGCCCTGCTCCACGGATCCACCACCCCCGGCCTGGTCCTGGAGATCACCGTGCTCGTGCTGGCGAACCTCGCCGCGACGGTCCTCCGGTTCCTGCTCCTGCGCGGCTGGGTGTTCAACCCGCGCCGCCAGGCCGCTACCCAGAAGGAGTTCTGATGACCGCCGTCCTGTCCGGCACCGTGACGCAGGAACCGCGTCACCGCAAGGAGTCCGTGGCGCACGCGCCGCCGCGCTGGGTCCGCCCGTCGGTGCTCGGGCTGCTGGCCGCGACCGCCGTGCTGTACTTCTGGAACCTGACCGCGTCCGGCTACGGCAACTCCTTCTACGCCGCCGCCGTGCAGTCCGGGACGCAGGACTGGAAGGCGTGGCTGTTCGGGTCGCTCGACTCGGGCAACGTGTTGACGGTCGACAAGCCGCCCGCGGCGTTGTGGGTCGCCACCGCTTTCGCACGGATCTTCGGGTTCTCCAGCTTCACGGTGCTGGCCCCGCAGGCGCTGATGGGCGTCGCTTCCGTCGGGATCCTTTATCTGACGGTGAAACGGACTTCGGGTCCGATCGCCGGGCTGATGGCCGGCGCGATGCTGGCCCTCACCCCGGTGGCGGCGCTGATGTTCCGGTTCGACAACCCGGACGCGCTGCTCGTGCTGCTCATGGTCGCCGGCGCCTACTTCGTCGTGCGGGCCACGGAAAAGGCCAGCCCCAAGTGGCTCGCGCTGGCCGGTGTCGCAATCGGTTTCGGCTTCCTGACGAAGATGATGCAGGCGTTCCTGGTGCTGCCCGCGTTCGGGCTGGTGTACCTGATCGCGGCACCGACGTCGCTGGGCAAGCGGCTGCTGCACCTCGGGGGCGCGGTCGCGGCGCTGGTCGTCTCGGCCGGCTGGTACATCGCGCTGGTCGACCTCTGGCCGACGGCGTCACGGCCCTACATCGGCGGGTCCGAAGGGGACAGTCTGCTCGAGCTTGCCCTGGGCTACAACGGGTTGTCACGCATCTTCGGCGGCGGCGACGGTGGCGGCCCCGGCGGTGGCGGCGGCATGGGCGGCGGGAACACCGGCTTCGGCGGCGCGTCCGGCCTCTTCCGGATGTTCGGGTCGAGCTTCGGCACGGAGATCTCGTGGCTCCTGCCAGCCGCGCTGATCGGGATGGTCGCCGGGCTGTGGTTCACCCGCCGCGCGCCGCGCACCGACCGGACGCGCCTGGCGCTGGTCCTGTGGGGCGGCTGGCTGGTCGTGACGGCGGTGGTGTTCAGCTACATGAGCGGCATCGTGCACCCGTACTACTCGGTCGCGCTCGCCCCGGCGATCGCCGCGCTGGTCGCGATCTCGGGCCGCGCGCTGTGGCAGGGCCGGGACCACCTGGGCCCGCGGGCGACGCTGGCCGGGATGGTCGTGGCGACGGCGGTGTGGTCGTTCATCCTGCTCGACCGGACGCCGGACTGGTTCCCGGCGCTGCGCTGGATCGTGGCGGTGCTCGGCGTCCTGGCCGGGACGGTGCTGGTGATGGGCGTACCCACCTTCCGCAAGGCGGCCACGATCGTGGCGGCGGCGGTCGTCCTGACGCTGGGCGTCTCCACCGCTGCCTACGGCGTCGAGACGGCGTCGGTGGCGCACAGCGGTTCGATCCCGACCTCGGGACCGACGTCGAGCGCGATGGGCGGCGGCATGGGCGGCGAGGAGTCGTCCTCGAGCGCGGTGGGCGCGCTGCTGGCGAAGACGACGACGAAGTGGGCCGCGGCGACGACCGGCTCGCAGAACGCGGCGTCGCTGGAACTGGCCAGCGGCAAGGCGGTGATCGGCATCGGCGGTTGGAGCGGCTCCGACCCGGCACCGACGCTGGACGAGTTCAAGGCGTACGTCGCGGCCGGCGAGGTCGAGTACTACATCGACGGCGGCCGCGGCGGCGGCCCGGGCGGCGGCTCCTCGGAGATCACCGCGTGGGTGACGGCGAACTTCACCGCCACCACGGTCGACGGCCAGACGGTCTACGACCTGCAGAAGTGATCGAAGGCCCGGGCTTCCCCACGGAAGTCCGGGCCTTTCTACGCGATCCCCCGGGCCTCGCGGACCAACGTGTCGCGGTGGGCCCGGCGGAAGACCGTCGTCTCGACGAGAGCCTCGAAATGCCGGTACCCGCCCAGGGCTTCCGCCTCGTCGAACGCCTCCGCCGCGGCCGCGGTGCCGTAACCCCCGCACCCCGCGACGATCACGACCTCCGCGGTTTCCGGCGCGAAGGGGTTCGCGGCGCGGATGACCAGGCCGTAGTCCACGCGCGGATCACCGGCGTCGTCGTACCGCGGCGAGGCCGCGAAGCCGGACTTGCGGTCGTACACCGAGGAGCCGTGCTCGGCGAACCCGAGCGAAAGCACACCATCCAGGCGCTCGAGGACCCTTCCGGTCAGGGAATTGCCGTCCGGGCCCCCGATCAGGATGAGATCTTCGCGGATCTCGGCTTCCGTGAGCGCCTCGGCTTCGACGAGCCGCACGGATGCCCCGAGCTGGGCCTGCAGCTCGACCGCGGCCAGCAGGTCGCCCTGGTCCACCATTCCCGCGTGGTCCCGGCGCGCGCCGAACACCATGAGTGGCCGAAAGTCCTGCGACGCTCCGCCCATGGCCGGCTCCTTCGGGTCCTGTACCCGAAGTCGTCGCAGGTCAGCGGGTCGTTACGGCCGGAGCCGCAGGTGGTGACCGACGTCGCCGACGAGATCGACCGTGGCTCGGCGTTCGGTGAATCGCCACCCGTCCGCGGTGCGCGTGAACGAGTCCGCGTACCGGCCCGCCGCGATCGTCTGCAGCGGCAGCCCCGGCGCCGCCTGCAGCACGGTGAAGTAGGCGCGCCCCGACGCCGTGTCGCCGGAGACCTCCAGCGCGATGTTCGTCGTGACGTGCTTGGTCCGCGGGGTCCCGTCGTCGTAGACGATCACCGTGTCACGCAGCATCCGCGTGACCTCGGCGCCGTGGAGGGCCCCGCCGCTGCCCACGAACGCCCCGTCCGCGAACAGCACGCCGACGCCGTCGAAGTCCCCCGCGTCGACCAGCGCGGCGTACGAAGCGATCAGGTTCTCGAGCGCGCGGTAATCGTCCACGGGAGACGATCGTACAGAGAAAGTATGGAAACTTTCCGTACTGTGGCGGCGACGGCGGCAGGGGGCCGCCGACGGGGGTGAATCCATGACGCTCGATCGCAGGAACCTGCTCAAACTCGGTGCGGGAGCGGCTGTCGCGGTCGCGAGCACCACGCTCATGGCCGGCACGGCCGGAGCCGCGACGACGACGGCCCTGCCGCCCGTGCCGGGCATGCTGGGCGACCGGAGGGCCAACGAACTCTGGTACCAGCTCGACGAAATCGCGCTGTACCACCCGGCGCAGGAGGTCCAGGACGCTTACGCGGTGCTCTTCCCCTTCATCCAGCAGAACGCCCCGGAGGGCCTGCCGGCGAAGTGGCGGGCGCTGAGCCTCGAACCGGGCTACCCGAACAACTACGCGGAGTTCGTCAAGCCCATCGAGCAGCCGCTGAGAACGTTGTCAACCCTGCAGCTCGGCAACTTCGACCGCTTCTACCGCGGCGACGAAGAGGGCCTCACGAGGGCCTTCGCCGCCTTCGGGCAGGGGATCCTGTTCGACCCGCGGCGGGCTGAGGTCGAGTCCGAAGTGCACACCATGGACGGCGATCCGCCGTCGGGTTACCACTTCTGGCACGCCGTCCAGCGCGCGCAGATGGTGCTGGACATCGACCGCCGCCGCTGGGCGCGGATCACCCCGATGCTCGGCTTCGCCTGGGCGCTGCAGTCGATCGCGAAGCCCGACCACCGGCACGTCAACCCGGGCCTGCCGCGCGAGCAGATCCGCGCGCAGGCCCGGTACTGGCTGCCGCGCTCGACCGCCGAGCTCGACCGGGACTTCCGCTCGTCGCCCTACCCGGACAGCACCCGCTGATACGCCGCCTGCAGCACCGGGCCCGGCGCGATCCCGAGCCGTTCGTCGAGGATCCGCCGGCCCCGGTGGTACACCGCCACCGCGTCGGCCGGGCGCCCGCTCGCGCAGAGCGCGGCCATCAGCAGCGCCCGCGCGCGTTCCCGCAGCGGGTGTTCGAGCACGAGACCGGTGGCGTCCGGCACCGCCCGCAGGTGGTCGCCGGCCGCCACCTCCGCTTCGATCCGGCCTTCCAGGACGGCCAGCCGGAGCTCCTCGAACCGCGCCGCCTCCCCCGCGCGGAGCGGTTCGGCGATGCCGGCGAGAACGGGACCACGCCACAGGTCGAGCGCGGCGCCGAACAGCTCCGCCGCGCGCCCCGCCGCACCCGCGCGCAGCTCGTCGTGGCCGGAAGCGGCCAGCCGCTCGAACTCCTCCGCGTCGACCGTGCCGCCGTCCGGGGCGAGCAGGTACCCGCCACCCGACCGGACGAGCCGCGCGGGCCGCCCGAGTCCCTTGCGCAAGCGGGAAGCGTACGTGCACAGCTGCGCCTCGACCGTCGACGGCCGGACGCCGTCCCACAGCAGCGAAATGAGCCGCTCATCGGGAACCACCCGCCCGCGCGCCAGCAGCAGCGCCGCCAGCAGCGTCCGCGGTTTCCGCCCGCCGAGCACGGCCGGGCGGCCGTCCGCGCGGATCGCCGCCAGCGGACCGAGAATCCGGAACTCCATGCCCCACCCCGTTCCCAAGGTACCCGGACCGACACCGCCGGCACAGGAAAGTCTCAGACGGCCCACAGGTTGAGCGCGGATCATGGAGGTCAGAGGGACGAGGAGGCCGCGATGATCACGACACGTCCGGGTTACCCGCGCTGGCACACCGCGAGCGCCCAGGGGCCGCGCTCGCTCAACGCCGACGCCGTCGGCGCGTACGCCGCGGCCGGTGGCCCCGGCATCGTGTTCGCCCTCGCCGACGGCGTCGGGGACGAGCCCGCCGCCGCGCGGGCCGCCCGCGTCGCCGCCGCGGCCGCCGCCCGCACTCCGGTCCACAAAGGACCCGTCGAAGCCGTTCTCGCGGCGCAGCGCGCGGTTCGCGAGCAGACGCTCGGGGACGCGGTGCTCGTCGTCGCCATGCCGGCCGAGCACGGCGGGTACCGCATCGCTTGGGTCGGCGACGCCCGCGCGTACGCCTGGGACGGCACCACGCTCGGCCGCCTGACCACCGACCACACGCTCGCCGAGTACTTCCGCGCCCGCCACCAGCCGGTGACCCCGCGGATGGAGCACGTCGTCACCACGAGCGTCCGCACGACCAAGCCGGAGGAGATCGGCACGGCGGAGACGTCGAGTGCCGGTCTGCTGCTGACCAGCGACGGCGTCCACAAGCCCTTGACGGGCAGCGGGATCCGCGCGGTGCTGGCCCGGCCGGGCACCGGCGCGGCCGAGCTGGTCGACGCGGCGCTCGCCCGCGGCGGCTCGGACAACGCGACCGCCCTCTACGTCGAACCCTTGGAGGCCGACAGCACGACGGTGCGATTTCCCGTCGCCGCCTAGCGCCCCCGCCTGAGCTGCCGGTACTCGCGCAGGACCAGGACGATGATCACGACGTCGAGCGCGGCGAAGAACGGCAGCGCGATCGAGTGCGTGTGGATCGCCCGGAAGATCTCGTAGACGACGAACGCCGCGAGGACGAGCGCCGCGACCGGGTACGCCCGGACGATCTTGCGCGCCAGCGCCCAGACCAGGCCGAGCTTGATCAGGCCGTGGGCGAGCAGGTATGCGACGGCGAACGTCTTCGTGTCGCCGTGGAGGAAGTTCTCCGTCGCCGACTCCAGGTGGCGCGCGAGGGTGCCGGACGGGTCGCCCAGCAGGTCGCGCGTGATGACCGCGTGGGTGAACCCGCTGACGGTCGACGCGGGGATGAACGCGAGGATCAGCGCCCCGACGACCTGCAGGGCGCCGTCGAGACCCTTGATCGCGATCGCGATCCGGAAGAACCGCTCGGTCGCGTTCGTCTTCGCCTCAGCCATGCCTCCAGCTCAGCACGAACGGCAGGTCAGCGCACCTGGAGGCACCTTTCGCACCGTTCGTGCCGCGCTGTCCGGCCCGCGGGGTCCGTGCCGTAGAAGGGGAAGCACGCCGCGCCGCAGACGGCCAGGAAGATCGGCCCGCACCGGAGGGGGTGCGGGCCGACCTGGTGGGCGACGGCCAGTGCGCGCCGCCGTGCGCCCGCTTCGGGGAGCCACCCGTGCTCCGGGAGGGTGGCGCGGACCCGGGCGTCCAGCTCGTCGGCGCGCGTGACGAGGTCCGCGCCCAGCTCGGCGAGCCGTTCGCCCAGGTCGCGGAGGATGTCGGGCCGGGGCGACTCGTCGTCCAGGGTGCGCGCCAGCCACGCGACGTCGAGGCCGAGCGAGCCGTGCAGGTCGTGGACGCGCTCGACCAGCCGCTGGTCCCGGTCGGCGCCGGTCAGCACCGAGCCAGCCACGCGGCGCGGCATTCGGCGCAGGTCGGGTCGAACCAGTTCCCGCCGAGCTGCGGAATGTCGCGCACCGCGACGGTCACTTCCGCCCCGCACAAGGCCTCGAACTGTTCTTGCGGACGCGGCGGGAAGGCCCCGTCGAGCGCATGACGCTTTCCCTCCGCTTGTTGCCACCTCAACATGACGTCGATTCAACCTGTCAGATCCGGTTGACACCAACACACTGAGCGGGTGAGACACGCGGTTCGCGTTCACGCCGCGCACGCCCGAAATCAGCCGTCCGCTGAGGTCTCCGCGCGCACCACGTCTTCCGCGAAGGCGACCGCTGCCTTGGCCGCGTCGTCGCCGAAGATCGGGCCGTTCGCGTACAGGCCGTCGATGATCACCATCACGCGGTCCGCCAGCCGCTGGGGGTCCGCCGCCGACGTCTCCGCCGCCAGTTCCCGCAGCTGCGTCCGCGCCCGCACCAGGTGGTCCACCGCCACGCGGTGGGCCGGGTGCCGCCGCTCCGGGAACTCCGCGAGCGTCGCGCGCAGTGCGCACCCGCGCGAGCCGGGCGCGGTCGCCCGCACCCCGGCCTCGCGCACCAGTTCCACCAGCCGCCGCTCCGGAGTGGCCGCCCGGACGCCGGTCACGAGGCGATCCCAGTCGGCGCCGCACCGGTCCAAGTACGCCACGACCAGGTCGTCCTTGCTCGCGAAGTGCGTGTAGAGCAGGTTCTTGCCGCAGCCGCACTCGTCGATGATCCGCTGCAGCCCGACGGCGTGGACCCCGTGCCGGTCGAACAGCCGCGTGGCGGTTCCGAGGATGCGCTCACGGGTGTCCGGCGTCGGCATGCGGGGATCGTAACGGCCTCCCCGAGTGCCGAGGAGGCCGTTGCGCGATCACATCGCCGGCGGCGCCGACTTCGTCCCCCAGCTCGTCGGGGTGTCACTCAGGCGGAACTCGATCTTGCCCGCGCGGAGCAGGTCCTCGTGGGAGATCCAGCTGCGGTCGTACCCGCGGTGTCCGATCCGGACGTCCTTTGTGTACTGCAGCTTCGCCGCGCTCGCGCCGGGCGCGTCGATCTCGATCTCGCGGCCGCCGGCCGGGTGGATCTCGACCTTCTCGAACATCGGCGTGCTGAGCAGGTACGTCCCGGAGCCGGGCTGGGCCTCGAAGACGCCGGCCATGCCGAAGACGAGCCACGACGAGATCGTGCCGAGGTCGTCGTTGCCCGGCATGCCGTACGGCGTGTCGGTGAAGAGCGTCCGCGCGGCGCGCAGCACGGCCGACGTCTTCCACGGCGCGCCGGTCCAGCTGTACATCCAGGGCGCGTGCAGGTCGGGCTCGTTGTTCGGGTTGAAGGCGAAGTTGTTGTGGTAGTCGTACGCGCCGAGGACCCAGGAGTCCGCGGCGGCCTTCGCCGGGTCGGTGAGCAGCAACGGCGTGTCGAAGAACGTGTCGAGCCGTTTCTCGGCCTGCGCCGGGCCGCCCATCAGGCCGAACAGCTTCGCCGTGTCCTGCTGGGCGAGCCACTGGTACTGCCACGGCGTGCCCTCGTGGAAGCCGATGGACTGCGCCGGGTCGGGGTCGCCGACGCCGGTGCCGTCCGCGGCCTTGGTGCGCGGGAAGCCGGTGAAGCCGTGGGATTCGACGCTGGTGTCCCAGAGCTTCGAGAAGTTGCCGCAGCGGTCCCGGAGCGTCTTGGCTTTGTCCTGGTACCCGAGGCCCTGCGCCATGGTGGACAGCGCGCAGTCGGCGAGGGCGTACTCGAGGGTCGCCGAACCGGCCTGGCGGGTGTCACCGTAGGTGTAGCCAGGCAGATCCTGGTAGCCGATCCAGCCGTTCTTCACGTAGGACGGGTTGCCGTCGCGGCCGCGGAAGATCGACTGGTCCGCGGGGACCTCGTTGGCGTTGCGCCACAACGCGCCGAAGAGCTGGCGCGCGGTCTTGTCGTCGAGGATGCCGCGGCGGTAGTTGTCGACCACCCACGGCGTGACGGGGTCGCCGCTCATCACGTTCGTCTCGCCGCCGGCCAGCGCCCAGCGCGGCACCCAGCCGCCGTCCTGGTAGATCTTGAGGACGGACTTGGTCATGTCCGCGGCCTTGTCCGGGTGCAGCAGCGCGACCAGCTGGTTCTGCGAGCGGTAGGTGTCCCACAGCGAGAACATCTGATAGTACGTGTCCCGGCTTCGGTGTACTTCGTCGTCGAAGCCGCGGTAGGAACCGTCCACATCGGACCCGACGGACGGGTGCAGCAGCGACCGGTACAGCGCGCTGTAGTAGGTCCGCCGGTCGGCGGTCGTCCCGCCTGCGACGCGCATGCGGTTCAGCTCGTCTTCCCAGGTGTCGTGCGCTTGTTTTTCGGCCTTGTCGAACGACTTTGGCTGCTCGGTGCTGCGGTTGAGCCGAGCGCCGTCGACAGAGGTGTAGGAGAGGCCGACAGAGGCGCCGACCTGGCTCTTGTCGGTGCCGAAGGTGAGCCAGGCGCCGGTGCGCTGGGAGCCGAGCTCGGCGTCGCGCTGGTTCGCGGTCAGCTTGTTGTCGGTCCAAGTCCCGAAGCTGGTGAACTTGCGGTCGAACTTGGCGCTGAAGAAGACCTTGTAGCGCTCTTTCTGCGTCTCCCAGCAGAAGTTGCCGCCCTGCAGCCAGCCCTCGACGGTGTCGTCCCCGACGACGTGGACGTCGCCGGCGTAGGTGTAGCCGTTGCTCTCGCCGACCTCGATGAGGACGTTCTCGCTGCTTGCCGTGTCCGGGAAGGTGTAGCGGTGCTGGCCGGTGCGCTGGGTGGCGGTGAGTTCGGCGTCGATGCCGTTGTCGAGCTTGACGCCGTAGTACCCGGGTTGGCGGGTTTCGTCGGCGTGGCTGAACTTGGCGCCGTACTGCGCGGGATCGCTGCTGGTGACGGCGCCGGTGGTGGGCATGAACCTGACGTTGCCCATGGTCTGGCAGCCGACGCCCGAGAGGTGGGTGTGACTGAAGCCGAGGGTGGTGTCCTGCGCGTAGTCGTAGGACGCGTACTTCTTGAGCTGGGTGTCCGGGCTGAGCTGCACCATCCCGAAGGGAGTGGTGGCGCCCGGGAAGGTGGTGCCGTCCCCGTTGTTCCCGATCGAGGTGTCGACGAGGGTGGTGGGATCCTCGGCTTTGCCACCGGCTTGGGCGGGGGTCGCGAGGGCCATGGCGGTGGCTCCGGCGAGCAGGGTGGCAAGGACGCGCGTCCGCGTTCTCATCCGTGTCCTCCTGACAACGTTGTCACATTTCCGGTGTGATCTTTTCCGTTGTCCGGTGGACAAATCAAGCCCCGGAGGTCGCCAGCGCCCCAATGTGGCGTTCGGTGCGTGGCACGCACCCAATGTGGCGTTCGGTGCGTGAGACGCAACCAACGCCACATTGGGGCGCGCGGGCGGGAGCCCCGCGAGTGGCGGATTCCGACCATGAAACGGCGCCAAAGGACCGTTCGCGACGCTGTGAGCTGGCGCTTCGCCCGGAAATGTGGTCAAGCTGGGCAGGTGACGAGGGGAACCTGGGCACGGCATCCATTGGTTGCCGGCCACAAGAACAATCCGGACGTCGTGCGCACGGCCGAACTCGAGGAGATCGGCATGCCCCGCAGCAGCGTCTATCGACGCTGCCTGCCCGGTGGTCCGTGGCGACGGCTCTTGCCAGGAGTCATTCTTCTGCATCCCACCGAACCCACGAGCGAGCAGAAGCTGCAAGCGGCGCTCATCCGGGGCGGCGGATCCGCTGTGCTCACCGGGCTTTGGGCGCTTCGAAGACATGGGCTCCGGCACTGCCCGGAGCCCGATGACGTGCACATACTCGTGTCGGACGAAAGGGAGATCACCAGCACCGGATTCGTCCTGGTCGAACGCACGACCAGGTTGCCCAGTCCGATCCCACGAGGTGGCATCCCGGTCGCGCCCGCGTATCGGGCGGCGCTCGACGCGACGCGCCGGATCCGTGACTTCGACACCGTGCAAGCGATCCTGGCGGAGGCGGTCCAACGCAAGCGGTGCACGGCGGAACAACTCGACCGGGAACTCCGGCTCGGCAGCCAACGGGGCTCGGCGATCCCACGCCGTGCCCTGCAGGCGATCCTCTGCGGGGCCGAATCAGTTGCCGAGGCCGATGCTTGGCAGATTTGGAAACTCGCCGGGCTGCCTCCCGCGGAGTGGAACGTCCAAGTCTTCGACGAGCACGGCACGTTCGTCGCCAAGCCGGACGCCTGGTGCGACGACGTCGCATTCGCCTGGGAGATCGACTCGCGCAAGTGGCACAGCGAGTGGGAGGACTACTCGAACACCCTCGATCGGAACGCTCGCTACGCGGCCGCCGGGATCGCCTTCCTGCAAACGTTGCCGATCCGGCTCCGCACCCGACCCGACGACGTGATCGCCGAACTTCGTGCCGCGTACGCGGCGGCCAAACAACGCCCACGTCCACCCGTCAGTCGCCACCCGTAGCCCCCGACAAGCGCCCCAATGTGGCGTTCGGTGCGTCTGACGCACCCAATGTGGCGTTGGGTGCGTGTCAGTTCAGCAAGCTGAACGAGCAGGCCGTCGACGGGGTGATCATCCTGATCGAGCAGCACCAGCTCGATTTCGCTCTGGTCGAGCTGG